>NZ_JBFUHK010000150.1:0-2874 GCF_056402435.1 Rahnella sp. P4_A8
ACCAGCCAGACCATGGACTCGAGGGGGAGTTTACGCTTGCGTAGGGTGACGGTGTCAGTGAGAGAAAAAGCTTGCTGAATGAGGTCAGGAGACAGGAGGTCAGCGAGGCTTTGAACTTCATCGGGGGCAGTAAGATTGATAATACCGAGAGCTTGTGAAAGTTCCATTTAAAAAGGGTCCATGATGAGCATGAACCCTTTTTACACGAGCCACCGGATCGGTCAACTGATCCTTAAACGATCGGCATTAGCCATGAAGGCGACCTTTTTACTTCCAGTCTTTTACTTCCCATCATACAGAACCGGCTTAGTCCTGAGAGACACCGTCGGAATCGACGCTGAAATTACTGCGACCGTCAGGCAGCTGGCGCGATTTCCCTTCATCATCCACAGCAACATACGTAAACACCGCTTCAGTGGCTCTGTAACGCTGTCCGATGGGCTCAGAAGAGACTTTCTTCACCCACACTTCCACGTTGATGGTGATCGAGCTGTTACCGGTACGAATACAGCGTGCGTAGCAGCACACCACATCCCCGACAGCCACGGGTTTAAGAAACGTCATGCCGTCAACGCGTACGGTCACTACGCGACCTTTGGCGATTTCTTTCGCCTGAATCGCCCCGCCCATATCCATCTGCGACATCAGCCATCCGCCAAAGATGTCGCCATTCGCATTGGTGTCAGCTGGCATCGCCAGCGTACGCAACACCATTTCACCATTGGGTAAGCTATGTTTTTCGTTCATACGATAGGCTTCACACAGTTCAACAATTTGAAAAAGTAAGGCCTTTCAAAGAAAGGCCCGTGCAGAAGAATGCTTATTTTTTTTCGTCATCCGGCATATGCCGGTAAATATAGACGCCACTCAGCAGGGTGAATACCAGCGTCAGTGCGGTCAGGCCAAATACCTTGAAGTTAACCCAGATATTCTGCGGTAACCAAAAGGCCACATAGATATTGGCCAGTCCGCACAGCAGGAAAAAGATGGCCCAGCTGACGTTCAGTTTATTCCATACGTGATCCGGCAATGTCAGCTCTTTACCCAACATACGCTGGATTAACGGCTTTTTCAGAACCAGCTGGCTGATCAGTAATGCACCGGAGAACAGCATATAAATAACTGTCACTTTCCATTTAATGAATTCGTCATTATGGAAAACCAGTGTCAGGGTGCCGAAAACAGCGACCATCGCGAAGGTGATTAACGTCATCTTCTCGATTTTGCGATACAGAATCCAGGTAATCACTAACGCTAACGCGGTGGCCGCAATTAACGCGCCTGATGCGACAAAAATATCGTAAAGCTTATAAACCACAAAAAAGACAATCAGGGGAAGAAAATCGAGGAGCTGCTTCATACTTCATTCCATGTTTTATGTATGGGATGACTATACCGGAATCATTTCGCGGACAAAAGAAAAGGGCGCCGGAGCGCCCCTGAAAAAGTTATGTCTATATTATGCATGTAATTTCATGTAAAGACGGAACAGATAAATCAGCATAAAGGCGCTGATCAGGTTGCTCACTGCGCCGAGGATCACTGCACCAATCATCGGATTCAGCGCACTCAGTACGCCAACAAACAGCATCAGCACCACCTGCGCCACAATCCACAGCATCACGGCCGGGGCGACCAGACGCACATTGCTGAAGGCCAGGCGGGTGCTCAGGCGCATTGCTTTGAACACGCCGGCATTCTCTTTACAGGAAATAACCGGTGACATTGACCAGGCAATCGCAATCAGGAATGCCGGAACAAACAGCAGCGCCAGACCGATACGGAACATGATGCTGTAAATAAACAGCAAAATGGCCAGACGTGGCAACACCGGCAATGACGCACTCAAAATTTGCGTAATACTGGCGCGAACGCCCTGAGAAATCAGTTGGATCAACGTCAGAACGCCGCCGACCAGAATAACGTTTCCGGCGAGCGTTGACAGCAGAGCGGCCAGGCTGTAACGGAAAATCGCGCTTTGCTGCTCCGGAGTAATCTGCTGCTCAATATATCCCATCATATCGCCGACGCTCATGCCGGTCATGTTACTCATCAGTTGCCCGATGGCCTCGACCTGCTCAGATGAAGGACTTAAAACCCAGCTTAATATGACGGTGATTAATGCGGCCAGAACCGAGAGCGCCAAAACGCTACTCATCTGATTACGCATAAAATTATAACTGTCACGGTACAACGTACTGGCCGTGATAGACATGGACGCTCCTTGGCAAAAAGCAAAAATCAATAAGGCGGGGATTGTACCCTTTAAATACCCTCCGCCGATAGTTTTGCGCTGATTTCCTGTCAGACCCGTCGATCAATCTCTGCTTAAACGCAACTGAGGTGGCTGAGATCAATCGTCGGTAAATTTACATCCAGAGGGGGCAGGCCATACTTCGCACGGGCACGATCGCAGGCGGCATTGCCGATGCCATTCAACCCTGACTGATCGAATTCGCGGCACGGTGTCGGACGGTTGAGATAAACAGAACAGGAAACCGCATGTCCCACTTCACCCTCCAGGGCAACACAGCGCGGCGTTTTACTGTTCGTGCCTTGCATGCAACTCAGAAAAGGGGTGACTTGCTCTGTCAGTGCCTGYGGAACACAGCCGCCAGCCTCTTCAGATTCAGCCCAATAAAATGAAACGCGGAAATAAGCGCAGCATGCGCCACAGGTCATACAAGGATTGTTAATTTCGCCCATCTTGGAAGTTACCGACTCCTTACGGCACCAAACCAAAACTAACTATGAGTATGCAAATTACGCAGCACCATTTTTTTTAGCAACTGAAATATCACCTGTTAACAAAACAACAAAATCTCCTCATTTTTGATGCAGATCAATTCCTTTGTTTTTATAGATTTAGATCGC
>NZ_JBFUHK010000151.1:0-2861 GCF_056402435.1 Rahnella sp. P4_A8
GATTCCCGATTCCCATTTCTCTGGTTCAGCGTATTGAGTTTATTCGTGGCCCACGCTCGGCAGTTTATGGCTCCGATGCCATTGGGGGCGTGGTTAACATCATTACCACGCGTGATAAATTAGGCACGACATTGACAGCCGGTATCGGTTCAAACGGCTATCAGGCTTATGACGGCTCAACGCAGCAGAAACTCGGTGAGAATACTGTTCTGACGGTAGCGGGGAATTATACCTATACAAAAGGTACCGATGTGGTGGCGAATCTGCCGGATAATTACGGTGATCCGCGTCAACCCGATCGTGATGGCTTCATGAGTAAGACGCTCTGGGCAGGTCTTGAGCATCAGTTCAACGACCAGTTCAGCGGTTTTGCCCGCGCATACGGTTTTGATAACCGCACGGCCTATGACGGAACATACAGTTACGCAGATCCGGCACACAGTGATGCGCTGCCTGACACACGCCAGTTGTACAGCCGGACTTACGATACCGGGTTGCGCTTCCAGCAAGGGATCTATTCGACGCAAATCAGCGGAAGCTATAGCAATACTAAAGACTACAATTATGACCCGAAATACGGTCCTTATTCCGCTTCTGCAACGCTGGACGATTCAGATCAATACAATTTGCAATGGGGAAACACTTTCCAGGTAGGGCAGGGAACCCTCAGCGCTGGCGCTGACTGGCAGAAACTCAGTACTCAGCCAGGCACAAACTATATTACCGATGGCTATACCCAACGAAACACGGGGGTGTACGCGACAGCTCAGCAAAAAGTGAGCGATTTCACTTTTGAAGGCGCAGTGCGTAATGACGATAATTCACAGTTTGGTTCGCATGGCACCTGGCAAAGTAGTGCTGCCTGGGAGTTTATTGACGGCTACCGTTTGATTGCGTCTTACGGAACAGCGTTTAAAGCGCCTAATCTGGGACAGTTATATGGCAGTTTTGGCGGTAATGCCGATCTTAAGCCTGAAGAAAGTAAAGAATGGGAAGGTGGGCTGGAAGGCCTGACCGGACCATTGAACTGGCGTTTGTCTGCTTATCGTAATGACATCGATCAGATGATCAGTTACGACAATCAGCAATTCGGTTATTACAATATCGATAAGGCAACAATTAAGGGTGTTGAATGGACCGGGTCTTTCGATACGGGTCCGTTGAGGCATCAGGTCACATTGGAATATTTGGATCCCCGCAATGCTGAGACCAACGAGATTTTATTACGCCGTGCTAAACAACAGGCGAAATATCAGCTCGACTGGACTGTGGCTGATTTTGACTGGTCGCTCAATTATCAGTATTTGGGTGAACGATACGATAAGAATTACAACACCAATGAAAATGTACGCCTGGGTGGTGTGAGTCTTTGGGATCTTGCTGTGTCATATCCGGTAACGTCACATCTGACGGTTCGTGGTAGAATTGCCAACCTCTTTGATAAAGATTACGAGACGGTTTATGGCTACGAAACACCAGGACGTGAGTACAACCTTACTGGAAGCTATACCTTCTGATACAACACAAGTTCCTGACCGCCCGACGGTGCTGGTTTTCGATTCTGGCGTCGGCGGGTTGTCGGTTTATGATGAGGTCCGGCAGATGTTGCCGGACCTGCACTATATATATGCCTTCGATAATGTGGCTTTCCCCTACGGCGAGAAATCCGAAGAGTTTATCGTTGAGCGCGTGGTGGAGATTGTCACCGCTGTTGCGAAACGCCATCCCCTTTCTATTATTGTCATCGCCTGCAACACTGCGAGCACCGTTTCTCTCCCCGCATTACGCGCCAAATTCAGTTGTCCTGTTGTCGGGGTTGTCCCGGCAATCAAACCTGCAGCTAAATTAACGCGTAATGGTGTGGTCGGATTGCTGGCGACCCGTGCGACAGTTCAGCGTCCTTATACGCATGATCTGGTCGCACGCTTTGCGACGGATTGTCAGATTCTGATGCTGGGTTCGGCGGAACTGGTAGAACTTGCGGAAGCGAAGCTGCATGGTGAAGAGGTTTCGTTAGCGGCGTTGAAGAAAATCCTGCATCCTTGGTTGCGTTTACGTGAACCGCCAGACACGGTGGTCTTAGGTTGCACGCATTTCCCGTTGCTTTCGCAAGAGCTGTCACAGGTTTTGCCTGATGGTACGCGTATGATCGACTCGGGTTCTGCGATTGCGAGGCGTGCGCATTGGTTAATTGAAACTTCTCATGTGCCAATTCCTGAAAGAAAAGCCGATGTGGAAATCGAGTGTGTCGCCTACTGCATGGCGATGACTGCAGAGGCGCAAAGTTTGCTGCCTGTTTTACAGGCATATGGCTTCAGAAGTATCCAGGAATTGCCGCTTTAAACATCATTTGATGAAAGATTCAGCGGTCGGTAAATTATTTGTATTTTAGGGGTTGCGGCCTTCTGAGAACTCCCTATAATGCGCCTCCACTGACCGGGAACAACGACTGACAAGTCGCCCGGACGGGAAGAGAAAAAGAAGAATGTTCGAATGAATAATYTCTTGACTCTTCAGCGGGAAAACGTAATATACGCCTCCCGCGCCGCATAAGATTCCTTGCGAACCGCGGCATGCTCTTTAACAATTTATCAGACAATCTGTGTGGGCACTCACAAGACGATATCAGCCACCTCGGTGGCAAAAAATATCAAGTCTTAGAGTGACCAAGCAGTAATTCATTTAGTTGAATTATTACGAAGTAATCTCTGAGCACCGCTTCACTTGTTGAAGCAAATCGAACTTTTAATTGAAGAGTTTGATCATGGCTCAGATTGAACGCTGGCGGCAGGCCTAACACATGCAAGTCGAGCGGCAGCGGAAAGTAGCTTGCTACTTTGCCGGCGAGCGGCGGACGGGTG
>NZ_JBFUHK010000152.1:0-2847 GCF_056402435.1 Rahnella sp. P4_A8
GAATGGCAATGATGGTGAGCATGGCCGGGTAAATCATGGCTTGCGACAACTTGCTTTTGATTTGCTGGCGGATTTCATAATAATCCGCCATTTTTTCCAGTACGGTGCCGAGTTGTCCGGTTCGTTCACCTGCCGTGACCAGTGTTCTGAACATCGGATCAAATAGGCGAGGAAAATCAGATAATGCATCGGCTAGCGTATGTCCCTCCACCACTTTGTTACGCACAGCGGTCAGCACTTGCGTGAGTCCAGCGTGCTCGGTTTGGCGGGCAATAACGGCAAGTGCGGCTTCTACGGGCAGGGCTGCATTGGTTAATGTGGCGAGCTGACGTGAGAATAGTGAAATGGCATGTGAAGGGACACGCGTTTTCAATCCTTTATTTTTACTATTTAGAGTTGTCAGCGAGTTGCCCACCTGCTTTATTTCAAGAAGCGTTAAACCCCGCTCGCGGACAATCTGGCGCGCCAGGCGGAGAGAATCGGCATCAATTACTCCTCGCTGCGTCTTGCCCGTCGGGGTGATTGCATGAAAGGCGAAGCGGCTCATGAGGGCGTTCCCCGTGTCGCTATCTCTTGTTCGGCAGTAACTCTGATCACTTCTTCCAGCGTAGTCTCGCCGCTAATGGTTTTAAGCAGTCCATTTTCCCGCAAGCTTCGGGCAGTTTTGCGATGAATGTTCTCAATGGAAAATTCATCCTGATTCTCATGAATAGCCTGACGTATAGCGTTATCAACAACCATGCATTCGTGGATAGCCACCCTGCCTTTATAGCCCGTGAAATGGCATTGAGAACATCCGACGGCTTTAAAAACAGTGGCTGGTGGTTCAGGCAGAAAGTGGAATAAAGGAATGTGAGACACATCTAACGGGGACTGTCGGGTACAATGCGGGCAAAGGCGTCGCACGAGTCGCTGAGCCACCACGCCTAATAATGAGGAGGCGAGAAGGAAGGGCTCCAGACCCATATCCCGTAAACGGGTAATGGCACCGACGGCACTATTTGTATGCAATGTTGACATCACCAGATGGCCGGTCAGTGAAGCCTGCACCGCGATTTGAGCTGTTTCATTGTCGCGGATCTCACCGACCATGACTACATCCGGGTCCTGACGCAAAATCGCCCGCAAACCGAGCGCAAATGTCATTTCTACACGGGGGTTAACTTGCGTTTGCCCCACGCCCTCCAGTTCATACTCAATCGGGTCTTCGACAGTAAGAATGTTACGCTCGTTATTGTTGAGTGCAGAAAGAACTGCGTACAGAGTCGTGCTTTTACCTGAACCGGTCGGCCCGGTGACCAGAATGATCCCGTGAGGTTTACGGATTAATGCCGATAGCTGTTGTTCGTCCTGTGGAGACAGACCAAGTTGTGGAATCTCAAGACATAAATTATTTTTATCCAAAAGGCGCATCACCACACGCTCACCATATTGAGCTGGAATGGTCGATACGCGGATATCAATCGCCCGGTGACCGATACGTAACGAAATGCGACCATCCTGAGGTAAACGTTTTTCAGCGATATCCAGTTTCGCCATCACCTTGATGCGCGATACCAAGAACGGTGCCAGCTTGCGAGCCGGTTGCAGGATTTGCCGTAAGACGCCATCGATACGAAACCGAATACTGAGCATGCGTTCGAAGGTTTCGATATGGATATCCGAAGCACCCTCTTTGACTGCTTCAGAAAGCACCGCATTAATAAGACGGATGATCGGCGAATTTTCATCACTGGCCAGTAAGTCTTCGTTATCAGGTAATTCCTCAGACAAAGACAGAAGATCGACCTCGTTATCGATATCATCAATGATTTGTTGTGACTCGCCGCTGCTACGCTGGTAGGTTGCTGATAACTTTTCATCGAACAATGTCGTTTCCACTATTTCGACCGCCGTTATTTCACCCATGATCCGACGTACTTCGAGCAGTGTTTCCACTGAAATGTCCTGTCGGCAAAAAAGCACGTTATCAAGCAGCGTTACGCCTTTTTGTTTGGCGTAGGTATAAGGCAGAACAGGGGAGGCTTGTTCCACAACGGGTCTATATAGCACTTCGTTATCACTGTTCATGGCTTATCCACTAAACGGATTACGAGGTTTGCCGTCATCAGGCGTGGTGGATATGGATGCTTTTGGCACATTGTTCCCAGGATAGTCAGGCAAAATAGAACGAGTATTTGGCGTGAGCAGATCCTGATGGTCCTCATCCTGACGCGTTTTTTGAATTTTTTGAAAGTGCGAATATTTCTTATTGGAAATGGAAGAGTAAACCTCATCATCACGAATAATGGTCGGCCTGATAAACACCATCAGATTACGTTTTGCTGATTCAGTGCTGGTATAGCGGAACAAATTGCCTATCCACGGAATATCACCCAACAGAGGAACTTTGGATTTGGTTTCTTTGGTACTGTCATCCAGCAAACCGCCCAGGACTACAGTTTCACCCGTACGAACCAGCACGGCATTGGAAATGGTTCGGGTATTGAAGGTCGGGCCAAGACTAGAGTTAGTTGAAGTATCAACGCTGGAAACTTCCTGTTCGATTTCCATCAGCACAGAGTCACCTTCATTGATCTGCGGAGTGACCTTTAATTTTGTGCCGACGGTTTTGTAAACCACGCTGCTATAAATGTTATCGCCAGATGTGGTTTGTGAGCCGGACAGGGAGGGGACTTCCTGACCGACGTTGAATGAGGCTTCTTTATTATCGAGAGTGACAATGCTTGGGGTAGCAAGAATATCGTTTTTATTACTGGTGGATAACGCAGTGAGTAAGACGTTCCAGTCACCGCTAAAGAAGCCTGCGGTCATGCCATTGAAGGTCTGCAAAGTGCTGCTCAGAGG
>NZ_JBFUHK010000153.1:0-2805 GCF_056402435.1 Rahnella sp. P4_A8
GCATCTATGAGTAGCCAGGAGTTGAGCAAAACCGATCGCATTATTCTCGAGATAGGGCAGCAAATCGTCAGTGGCAAATATGCCCCGGGGTCTGCGCTGCCAGCGGAAACGGAGTTGTGCGAAGAGTTCCAGACGTCACGGAACATCATTCGTGAAGTGCTTCGCTCGTTGATGTCGAAGCGGCTGGTGGAGATAAAGCGTTATCGCGGTGCTTTTGTGGCTTTACGCAACCAGTGGAATTATCTGGATACCGATGTTTTGCAGTGGTCGTTGGCGAATGATTATGACCCGCGGCTGATCCCGGCGATGAGCGAGGTGCGTAATCTGGTTGAACCGGTCATTGCCCGCTGGGCTGCGGAAAGGGCGACCTCCAGCGAATTAGCGGTTATTGAAAAAGCGCTTAACGATATGATCGCCGATCACCAAAATCGTGACGCCTTCAATGAGGCTGATATCCGTTTTCACGAAGCGGTACTGGCGTCGGTGCATAACCCGGTGCTGCAACAACTCAGTGTGGCGATAAGTTCCTTACAGCGTGCCGTATTTGAACGGACCTATATGGCCGATGAAGCCAACATGCCGCGCACATTGAAGGAGCATCAGGATCTGTACGATGCGATACGGCATCAGAACGCAGATGCAGCAGAACAGGCGGCACTGACAATGATCGCCAGCTCGACCAAAAGGCTGAAGGATATTACATGAGAGAAAGTTATATCGCCATTGACTGGGGCTCGACCAACTTGCGCGCCTGGCTCTACCTGAACGGTGAATGTACCGATCACCTGGAGTCAGAAGCGGGGGTTACCCGGCTCAATGGCCGTACTCCTGAACAGGTTTTCCGCGACACACTTTTACCCTGGCAAGCTCATCAGGTACCGGTTCTGATGGCGGGAATGGTTGGCAGCAACGCAGGATGGATGACGGTACCTTATCTGCCTTGCCCGACGCGGCTGACTGATTTCTCCAGACAGTTAACGCGGGTGGAGCAGGCCACACCGTTCAACGCGTGGATTATTCCCGGTCTGAGTGTGGTCAGCGAGGGTAATTGCAATGTCATTCGCGGTGAAGAAACACAGTTAATCGGTGCTTATACAGAATGTCCGGCTTCGCTTTATCTGATGCCGGGAACGCACAGTAAATGGGTACAGATGGACGGTAGCGAGGTTGTTGATTTCCGTACTGTCATGACCGGCGAACTCCACCATTTGCTGATACACCATTCGCTGATTGGTATCGGGCTGACCGGGCAACAGGCAAATCCGGCGGTATTCCAGCAGGGGCTGGAGAGTGGTTTCAAAGAAACCAACATTATTCGCAGTCTTTTTGAGACCCGCGCGGCGCATGTGTTAGGGCAATTAGATAAAAGCGCCGTCAGTGAATGGCTGTCGGGGTTGTTGATCGGCAATGAAGTGTCGCAAATGCAGCGGCAATACGGCATCACTGGCGATCAGCCCATTACCTTAATTGGGAGTCCCAAACTGACCGCACGTTACCAGCAGGCATTGAAGTTTGCCGGACTGACCTGGCAAACGCTGGAAGGCGACCGCGCTTTCCAGGCAGGTATAAGGAGTATTATCAATGAGTTGGAATACTGAGCTTCCGTTAATCGCCATTCTGCGCGGTATCACGCCACAAGACGTTCAGGCGCATGTGACAGCATTGCTGGAGGCAGGCTTTGATGCAGTGGAGATCCCACTCAACTCGCCTGACTGGCAGCGCAGCATCAGTGAAACGGTGAAAGAGTTCGGGCATCGGGCGCTGATTGGTGCCGGGACGGTTTTACAACCTGCGCAAGTTGATGAACTGAATACGATGGGCAGCCGTCTGGTGGTCACCCCTAATATTCAGGCGGAAGTGATTCGACGGGCTGTGGGGTATGGCATGACCGTCTGCTCTGGTTGCGCGACCGCGACGGAAGCCTTCAATGCACTGGATGCGGGCGCTCAGGCGCTGAAAATCTTCCCTTCCAACGCCTTTGGACCGGATTACATCAAAGCGTTGAAAGCGGTGCTACCGCCAGAAATTCCGGTTTTTGCCGTGGGGGGTATCACTCCTGAAAATTTACATCTCTATCTTAATGCCGGTTGTATCGGTGCAGGGCTGGGAAGTGATCTCTACCGTGCCGGACAGTCTGTTGAACGTACGACACAACAAGCTAACGCCTTTGTTAAAGCTTATAAGGAATCAACCCGATGAAAGTGACCAAACTAACCACCTACCGGCTGCCGCCGCGCTGGATGTTCCTGAAAATAGAAACTGATGAAGGCATTGTCGGTTGGGGAGAGCCGGTAGTTGAAGGCCGTGCCCGCAGTGTGGAGGCTGCCGTGCATGAGCTGTCTGAATATGTGATCGGACAGGATCCGGCGCGCATCAATGACATTTGGCAGACCCTCTATCGCGGTGGATTTTATCGCGGTGGTCCGATTCTGATGAGCGCGATTTCCGGCATCGATCAGGCACTGTGGGACATTAAGGGCAAAGCCCTGGGCGTTCCTGTTTATCAACTGCTCGGTGGTCTGGTTCGCGATAAGATTAAAGCCTACAGTTGGGTTGGCGGCGACCGCCCGGCGGATGTGATTGAAGGCATTAAAAAGTTGAAAGGCATTGGTTTTGATACCTTTAAACTCAATGGCTGCGAAGAAATGGGCATGATAGACAATTCACGTAAAGTTGACGATGCCGTCGCCGTCGTGGCGCAAATACGTGAAGCATTCGGTAACAGCATTGAGTTCGGACTCGACTTCCATGGCCGCGTCAATGCACCTATGGCGAAGATTCTGATCAAAGAGCTCGAACCTTACC
>NZ_JBFUHK010000154.1:0-2774 GCF_056402435.1 Rahnella sp. P4_A8
GCGTGCAGAACCGCCGTAGGTTTTAGCCAGAACGGTAGTGATTGCTGCAGTCAGGGTAGTTTTACCGTGGTCAACATGGCCGATAGTACCAACGTTAACGTGCGGTTTGTTACGTTCAAATTTTTCTTTAGACACGGCTATATTCCTTACTCTTGTGCTCTCCCTTCAAAGAGAGAGCACGGGATCATTGTGTTTAAACCAGTGGCTTATTTGCCACGAGCTTCAATAACGGCCAGGGCCACGTTATTCGGCGCATCATCGTACTTCAGGAATTCCATGGAGTAAGATGCACGGCCTTTGGTCAGTGAACGCAGCTGAGTTGCATAACCGAACATTTCRGAAAGYGGAACTTCAGCATGAATCACAACGCCAGTAGCGTTAGATTCTTGGCCTTTCAGCATACCACGACGGCGGCTAAGGTCACCGATGACGTCACCAGTGTTCTCTTCCGGAGTCTCTACTTCAACCTTCATGATCGGCTCAAGCAGGACTGGTTTCGCTTTCTTAAAGCCATCTTTAAAGGCAATAGAAGCGGCCAGTTTAAACGCCAGCTCGGAGGAGTCAACGTCATGGTAAGAACCGAAGTGCAGACGCACGCCCAGATCGACTACCGGGTAACCGGCCAGTGGACCAGACTTCAGCTGTTCCTGGATGCCTTTGTCAATCGCGCCGATGAATTCACCAGGAATTACACCACCTTTGATTTCGTTGACAAACTCATACCCTTTCGGATTTGTGCCAGGTTCTAATGGGTACATGTCGATCACAACGTGACCATACTGACCGCGACCACCAGACTGCTTAGCGTGTTTACCTTCAACATCGGTAACTTTAGCGCGGATAGCTTCACGGTATGCAACCTGCGGCTTACCGACGTTAGCTTCAACGTTAAATTCACGACGCATACGGTCAACCAGGATATCCAGGTGAAGTTCACCCATACCTGCGATGATTGTCTGGCCAGACTCTTCATCAGTCCAAACGCGGAATGATGGGTCTTCTTTTGCCAGACGGCCCAGAGCCAGACCCATTTTTTCCTGGTCAGCTTTGGTTTTTGGTTCTACCGCAACGGAGATTACCGGCTCAGGGAATTCCATGCGTTCCAGGATAATCACGTTATCCGGATCACACAGGGTATCACCTGTAGTCACGTCTTTCAGACCGATCGCAGCAGCGATATCGCCCGCACGAACTTCTTTGATTTCTTCACGCTTGTTAGCGTGCATCTGAACGATACGACCCAGACGTTCACGCTGAGATTTCACTGGGTTAAATACAGTGTCACCTGAATTGACGAGACCGGAATAAACACGGAAGAACGTCAAGTTACCCACGAATGGGTCAGTAGCGATTTTGAACGCCAGAGCAGAGAACGGCTCTGAATCGTCAGAATGGCGAACTGCCGGAGTGTCTTTACCGTCGTCCAACAGGCCGTTGATAG
Organism: Rahnella sp. P4_A8; assembly: GCF_056402435.1. Taxonomy (NCBI): domain Bacteria; kingdom Pseudomonadati; phylum Pseudomonadota; class Gammaproteobacteria; order Enterobacterales; family Yersiniaceae; genus Rahnella; species Rahnella sp. P4_A8. The sequence continues at coordinate 1,442 of NZ_JBFUHK010000154.1, forward strand.
CTTCAACGTCAGTTGGTGCTGGCAGATACTCAACAACAGCATCCAGCATTGCCTGTACGCCTTTGTTTTTAAACGCAGAACCACAGGTAACCAGGATGATTTCGTTGTTCAGAACGCGCTTACGCAGAGAAGTTTTGATCTCTTCTTCAGTCAGCTCTTCGCCACCAAAGAATTTCTCCATCAGCTCATCAGAGCCTTCAGCAGCGGCTTCAACCAGTTTCTGACGCCATTCTTCAGCCAGTTCTTGCATGTTGGCAGGGATTTCTTCGTATTCGAAGGTAACGCCCTGATCAGCTTCGTTCCAGTTGATAGCTTTCATCTTCACCAGGTCAACAACACCGGTGAATTTCTCTTCTGCGCCGATTGCCAGTTGCAGTGGCACCGGAGTTGCGCCCAGACGTTTTTCAATCTGGTCAACAACTTTCAGGAAGTTAGCACCCATACGGTCCATTTTGTTAACGAACGCGATACGAGGAACTTTATATTTGTTTGCCTGACGCCATACGGTCTCAGACTGTGGCTGAACACCGCCAACAGCACAGTAAACCATTACCGCGCCATCAAGAACACGCATGGAACGTTCTACTTCGATGGTGAAGTCAACGTGCCCTGGGGTGTCAATGATGTTGATGTGGTGTGGTTCGAACTGCTTAGCCATACCAGACCAGAAACAGGTGGTGGCAGCGGACGTGATGGTAATACCACGTTCCTGTTCCTGTTCCATCCAGTCCATGGTGGCTGCGCCATCATGAACTTCACCGATTTTGTGGTTTACACCGGTGTAGAACAGAACACGTTCGGTAGTGGTTGTCTTACCGGCGTCGATGTGAGCACTGATACCAATGTTACGGTAGCGCTCAATGGGTGTTTTACGAGCCATTTGATTCCTCTATAACTAGGACGTTCAAGTTCAGTTAACCCAAGCGGGTTGGCTTCTTGAAGCGCCCGCTTGGTTAGCATAACTACTGCGAAGTGATTACCAGCGGTAGTGGGCGAACGCCTTGTTGGCTTCAGCCATACGGTGAACGTCTTCACGTTTCTTAACTGCAGTACCTTTGTTCTCTGCAGCATCAGAAAGTTCGTTCGCCAGGCGGAGAGCCATGGATTTATCACCGCGTTTACGAGCAGCTTCAACGATCCAACGCATTGCCAGAGCATTACGACGAACCGGACGGACTTCAACTGGAACCTGATAAGTAGAACCACCTACGCGGCGGGACTTAACTTCGACAGTCGGACGAACGTTGTCCAGTGCGACTTCGAAAGCTTCCAGGTGGCCTTTACCGCTACGTTGAGCCAGGGTCTCAAGAGCAGTGTAGACGATTGCTTCTGC
>NZ_JBFUHK010000155.1:0-2756 GCF_056402435.1 Rahnella sp. P4_A8
ATATGAAGGGCTGGGAGAACGCCGATTCCGCCTGCGCTACAGCGTACTGACCGGCGGCAATGCTCCGGTGCTGGTTCTGCGCATCGTGCAGTTGGAAACGGCTGAAGAACTGATGGCGACCGAGTTCCGCGAGCTGCTCGAAACCAATTTCACCGACGTTGAAGTAGAAACATTCATCGGAGAGTTCAAAGCCTGATAGCGCGGCCTTAAATGCCCTGGTCCACTGGGGCATTTAGTGAATCGTTATTACTGAAATTTAATTGCCAATGCTGGCAAGGGATTCGCTCACGCCGAAATCTGGAAATCACTTATTTAGGAATGCAGCCATGAAACTTATTCAACCGGTCACACCAGAACGCAATGCCGATAACTTGGGATATTGGACTCACCCTGATTTCTTCGAACCGGCCAACGGTAACGAATACCCAGCGCCAGGTGAATTTGAAGCGTGGGCAAAAGCTCAGGGTGTCGAGGTTTATACCCTGTCACTTGATGCCGATCCAGCAGCTGACGATATTCAGGCCGCCTATGAAGTAGGCGAAGCTGATGTTTCTGCGTGGAACCCTACTCCGCCAATCGGTGAAGGCTGGTTCCTTGCCTCAATTCACGATACCGAGGACGGCCCTTATAGCGTTTGGTTCCGCCGCAATACTGAAGAACAAGCCGAAATTGCGCGCCTTAAAACCGACTTTTTGGAAAAGCACCAGGTGGCGATCACCGCCGCTTATGAATATTTCAAAGCCTGCCCTGTGGGTAATGAACGCACTATCGCACACCAGATTTATCAGGTACTGCGCACGGCTACGAGGGTGGGCTGAAATGAAAGTTTATATCGCCGGGCCAATGACAGGCCTGCCACATTTCAACCGCCCTGCTTTCAAACGGGCAGCTATAAACCTGTCATTTGAAAAGCATGTGCCACTGAATCCGGCAATCATGCCTGATGGCCTAACAAAAGCTGATTACATGGCTATCGGCCTGACGATGCTGCAACGCGCCGAAGCGATTTACCTGCTTACCGGTTGGCAGTTCAGCGCAGGCGCCAGAGCTGAACATGCGCTGGCCTTAAAGTTGGGTTTGGAAGTAATCGAACAGAGGGAAAGAAGCCATGGCTGAGACAACCCGTTCACATTTCGTCAGGCGGTTTTGCGTGAAAAGAATGCTGAATCTGTGGTTTGTTCCGGTTGAGTTTGCGCCAGCAGTGCCGCCAGGTATGAAAATGCTCTGGTGGCGAGCTGGAAAATATTACGGCCGATTTCGGGTCAGTCAGTAAACCGGTGTGCGGCTGGCTATAATTAAACGTGTGGAGTGATATATGACGAGAACATTAACGCTTGATGAATGGGCTCTCGAAGAGTTTTCCGCGCCAATACCTAGCAGACCAACGCTGATGAGGTATGCGAAAAATGGAATGATATACCCCCTGCCCTTTAAAGCCGGGCGGTGCTGGCGTGTTGAAGCATCAGCGCGTTTCATTGGGATAGCTGAGAAGCCTGTGATCAACAAGGATATAGATCCACGTTTAATGAGGATTCTCGAAGATGGCACGTCCACGTAAATATAACGTGAATATTCCCGGGCTGTCGTGCTACTTGGACGCCAGAACCAATAAGGTTTACTGGCGTTACAAGCATCCAGCTACAGGTAAGTTCCACGGTTTGGGGGACAACGAAGAGGAGGCAAAAGCAATCGCAATAGATGCGAATATGCAACTCAATCAGAGGAAAATGGCAAATCTCCTGAGAGTAAGAAATGAAATTAGCCGTGAAGTGAATAAAGGCATCACTACCAATGCATGGGTTGATAAATACAGAGCGATTCAGCTAGAAAGGGTTAAAGCTGGTGAAATAAAACCCGATACAGCGAAATTGCGGGAACCTTCTTTACGAGCATTAATTTCTCATTGCGGGATAAAACCATTGTCGGAAGTCGGTGCCAGAGATATTGCTGGGATCCTCGATATTTACATTGAAAAAGGTCAGGGAAGGATGGCGCAGATGGTGCGTTCGAATCTAAGTGATGTATTCAAAGAAGCTCAGCATGCAGGTGAAGTTCCGGCTGGTTATAACCCTGCGAAGGCAACAAAACAACCTCGGGCAAAAGTTTCACGACAGAGACTTTCATTTGTTGAATGGAAAGCCATTTATTCGGCTGCATTAACGTTACCGGTGCATATTCCCAGGGCAATGCTATTGGCCTTAATTACAGGCCAACGGATAGGAGATATATCAAAGTTGAAATTTACTGATATCTGGGATGACAAACTTCATGTAGTTCAGCAAAAAACCGGGGCTAAAGTAGCTATACCCCTTTCTTTGAAATGTGAGGCGTTGGGACTGTCTCTTCAGGATGTCATAGCTGAATGCCGAGATTCTGTTTTGAGTCAGTGGATCTTGCATCATCACCGTTCACGAAGAAACTGTACCCGTGGTGGGCAGATAACTAAAAGCACACTCTCAAAAGGATTTGCTGAAGCCCGAGATAAAAGTGGTCTGCTGTGGGAGGGAGAGAATCCTCCAACATTCCATGAACAGAGGTCATTGTCGGAACGCTTGTTCAGAGAGCAAGGAATAAACACGCAAGTTTTACTTGGACATAAAAATAGTCAAATGACGGAGAAGTATAACGACGACCGGGGGAAAGACTGGAAGGAAGTTGTTGTTTAATTAAGGTGCCGTTTTGCAGAAGAATTTTGCAGGAGTTTTGCAGGGATGAACATTTACTCTTAAATAATAGTCAGTTAGCAGTTGATACCC
>NZ_JBFUHK010000156.1:0-2681 GCF_056402435.1 Rahnella sp. P4_A8
TTACTCCTGTAAGCGTTTTGAAACGATGAGACGCAGTGACAATGAAATAGCCCAAATTCATGGCGACAGATCATGCCATAAAACTGCCCCTAAACACAGTTCGGAATCAGTGCAGGGCGTCACAGTCGGGCAGAAATAAAGCGGGACGCCCGAAAGCGTCCCTTATTCAATCACATATTGACCCGATATCAGGCCTGAAGCGGCAGACGCTGTTCAATTACGCCCCCGCCGAGGCACACTTCCCCGAGATAAAACACCGCTGACTGACCCGGCGTGACGGCGGCAACGGGTGCATCGAAACGCACCTCGATGCGGTCGTCACCGAGCGGTGTCACTACGCACGGGATATCTTCCTGGCGGTAACGGGTTTTCACGGTACAGGTGAGCGGGCCGGTCAGCGTTTTGCGATCCACCCAGTGCAACTGTTGAGCAATCAGACCGACATTCATCAGGCGCGGATGCTCGTGGCCCTGTGCGACGTAAAGAATGTTGTTTTCCACATCCTTCTCGACGGTGTACCACGGTTCTTCGCTGCCGTCTTTCTGCCCGCCGATGCCCAGACCTTTACGCTGACCGAGTGTGTGATACATCAGACCCTGATGTTGTCCCATCACCTGACCGTCAACGCTTTTGATCACGCCCGGTTGCGCCGGTAAATAGCGGCCCAGGAAATCACGGAATTTACGCTCACCAATAAAGCAGATGCCGGTAGAGTCTTTTTTCTTCGCGGTGATCAAATCCAGTTCTTCGGCGATGCGGCGAACTTCCGGTTTTTCCAGCTCACCGACCGGGAACAGGCTTTGTGCGACCTGTTCGTGACCGAGCGTGTAGAGGAAATAGCTCTGGTCTTTATTGCCATCAATGCCCCGCAGCAAATGGCTGACGCCATTGATATCCTGGCGGCGAACGTAGTGACCGGTCGCGATATAATCCGCGCCCAGGTCTTCAGCCGCAAATTCCAGGAAGGCTTTGAATTTGATCTCTTTGTTGCACAGGATATCCGGGTTTGGCGTGCGTCCGGCTTTGTATTCCTCAAGGAATAATTCGAACACGTTGTCCCAATATTCCGCCGCGAAATTCACGGTGTGCAGTTCGATACCCAGCTTGTCACACACGGCTTGCGCATCCGCAAGGTCGGTGGCTGCTGTGCAATATTCTTCGTCATCATCCTCTTCCCAATTTTTCATGAAGAGGCCCTCGACCTGGTAACCCTGCTGTTGCAAAAGGTACGCAGAGACAGAGGAATCGACACCGCCGGACATCCCGACGATCACTTTTTTCTGGCTGTTGTCAGACATAATAGTCCCGAAACGCATGAATTAATTGCCCGGTACTGACGGTGTTTTTCTGAAGCTTGTCCCACGAGGATGAAGGCCGCGCGCAACTCATAGTTCACAGAAAACCCGAACACCACAGAAACCCGAACAGAGAGGTACTGCTTTACACGAGGTAAATCGTGAAGCGCGAAATTTTATCACGTCGGGCCGGTTGCTGCATCGCTGATTCACCGCGTGGCAACAACCGGGGGAGGGTGTTATTCCGGCAGGTTGAAATTATGCAGAATTTCCAGAGGATAGCGCGGCGATTGCTGATAACAGCGAATGCTTTCGGCCACCAGCGGCGAGCGCAATTGCGCAGAGCCGATAATTTCTTCGGCGCTGACCCAACGGCACTGGTCGATATCATCGTCCTGCGGCGCAGTTTCCAGCATTTCAGGCAAATCAATCACGAAAGCGAAACGCAGGAACGGCGTATCGTCCGGCGCCTGCCACTGATGTAAACCCAGGAAAAACTGCGGCTCGGCGTGGATGCCGGTTTCCTCATACAGCTCGCGTTTTGCGGCGCTGACTAAGGTCTCATTGGCTTCAAGATGTCCGGCAGGTTGATTCCAGGTGACTTTGCCGTGAATGGTTTCTTCGACAACCAGAAACTTTCCCTGTGCCTGAACGATGCAGGCGACAGTAACGTGCGGTTTAAACATGTGGAATTTCCTTCCATTGGCCGGGTTGTAAATCGCCGAGAGTAAACTCGCCCATGCTGTAACGGATCAGACGCAATGTCGGGAAACCGACATGAGCCGTCATGCGGCGCACCTGACGGTTTCTTCCCTCGTATAACGTGATTTTTAACCACGCTGTCGGGATAGATTTACGTTCGCGGATCGGCGGATTGCGCGCCCACAGCCATTCCGGCTCTGGCACAATCTCTGCACCTGCGGGCAGCGTCGGGCCGTCTTTCAACGTGATGCCTTCACGCAATGATTTCACTGCGGCGTCATCCGGTTCGCCCTCGACCTGGACATAGTAAATCTTACCGGTGCGCTTGCCGGGTTGGGTCAGCGCAGCCTGCAGTTTGCCATCGTTGGTCAACACCAGTAAACCTTCGCTGTCCCGATCCAGACGGCCTGCGGCATAAATATCTGTTAATGGAATGTAATCTTTAAGTGTCGCACGACCCGCCTCATCAGTGAATTGTGGCAGCACATCAAACGGTTTATTGAAAAGAATCACCTTTACTGGCCCTTTTGGGGCAGATTGTGCTTTAGACGGCCTTTTGCTGAAACGTTTAACGTTGTGATTTTTAAAAGATAGCGGGTTCATAGGCATTGAAGTTAGAGAGAATTAGCGCATTATACTTGAAAAATGTTTCGGATTGGCTAGCGAGAAATATTCGAGTAATAT
>NZ_JBFUHK010000157.1:0-2681 GCF_056402435.1 Rahnella sp. P4_A8
GTACTGGCCGAACAGGCAGAATACTATCCTCGTCTGGCTGCTCAGACACATATTCCCATTGCAGCCGGTGAACGCATGTTCTCGCGCTTTGAGTTCAAACGTGTATTGGCCGACGGTGGTTTAGCCATTATCCAGCCGGATTTGTCGCACGCAGGTGGGATCACRGAATGCTTCAAAATTGCGGCGATGGCAGAGTCTTACGATATTTCGCTGGCACCGCATTGTCCGTTGGGGCCGATCGCACTGGCTTCTTGCCTGCATCTGGATTTTGTGGCGCGTAATGCGGTATTCCAGGAGCAGAGTATGGGTATCCATTATAATAAGGGAGCCGAATTATTGGATTATGTCATTAATAAAGAAGACTTTACCATGACGGATGGTTATTTCTATCCGCTGAATAAACCCGGACTGGGCGTTGAAATTAATGAGGAGTTGGTGATTGAGCGCAGTAAGAATGCCCCTGACTGGCGCAACCCAATTTGGCGTTATGAAGATGGTGCTGTCGCCGAATGGTAACCTGTTCTATATATTTTAAGTAACAGAGCTATCAGGTAAAACTATATCAATAAAGCAATTAATAATAATATCGATATATCCGTATTTGTTTTTTAATCCACATTACGTGGAATGGCCATCTTATGCCCTGACACCAGGGACAGACTCATTAAGGTGATAATAATGAACATCGATCTGTGCTCTACAACACTAAAAAAATTAAACGCAAAAATAATACCTTTTATTATTATTTGCTACTTTGTTGCCAATCTGGATAAAACCAATATATCCGTTGCGGCACTGCAAATGAATGCCGATTTAGGCCTGTCTGCCAGTATGTATGGCCTGGGTGTCGGTATGTTCTATATCTCCTACATCATTTTTGAAATACCCAGTAACGTCATTATGACGCGGGTTGGTGCACGCATCTGGATTGCGCGCATCATGATTACCTGGGGGGTTGTCAGCGCCGGGATGTCACTGGTCCATACGCCGACACAACTGTAMGTGATGCGCTTTTTGCTGGGTATGGCAGAAGCCGGTTTTACACCGGGGATTATCTACTATATCTCCTGCTGGTTTCCCAAGAGCAACCGCGCCCGTGCCATGTCGTTCTTCTATATGGGATCGGTGCTGGCGTCAGTGATTGGATTACCGATTTCCGGCAGTATTCTCAATATGCACGGCATTGCCGATATCGCGGGCTGGCGCTGGCTGTTTGCGATGGAAGGCATCCCGGCCATCATTCTCGGCTGTCTGGTACTGTTACGTTTGCCGGATACGCCAAATCATGCCACCTGGTTGAGTGCGGACGAGAAAAAATGGCTGAACACCCGGTTACAACAAGAGAATGGTGACGTAGAAGTAGGGAAACATCATTCATGGGCCAGTGCGCTCAGGAATAAAGTGGTATTGATGTTGAGTCTGGTGTGGTTCCTGCAAGCATTTTGCTCAATTGGTATTACACTCTTCCTGCCGCTCATTATTAAAAGTGTGGCTACAGAACAGAGTAATTTCGTTATTAGCGTTTTGTCGGCCATTCCTTTTGCCTTTGCCGCGATATTTATGTACGTGAATGGACGCCATTCGGATCTCACCAAAGAGCGTTCGCTGCATCTGGGGGTGCCGTTAATTATTTCCGGCTTACTGCTGGCTGCCTCGATATATACCAGTAACCTCTTTATTGCCTATATTATGCTGGTATTGACCGTCGGCTTTAACTTCGCGCTGACCCCGATATTCTGGGCGGTAACGACCGAAAAATTAGCGGGTGTTGCTGCGGCGGCTTCTATTGCTTTCATTAATGCCATTGCCAACTTTGCCGGTCTGGGATTGCCGCCATTGCTGGGGAAAATAAAGGATGTCACCGGCAGTTTCCATTATGGCTTATTGATCATTGCTACGGCACTGGTTATCGGCGGCATCGTCGGTATCTATGTCGGCCGTCCGGCTAAAGTAATAGCGACAAAATCGTCAGCCTCATCATTATCGCAACACTAAGGTCTTGTTATGAAGAATATCGCGGTTAAACAGAAAGTATTAAAACAGGCATCGCTGCCAGATCAGTTGAATGCACAACTGAACGCGCTATACGATGTGTATGAATACAACGACATGGCCGCCGGGGAGTTTGACCGGTTAGCCGCCGAGTTTCGTGTAGTACTCACTAACGGCGAAGCCGTGGTCAGTCGCGAATTTATGGGACGGCTACCTAACCTTGAACTCATCAGCGACTTTGGTGTTGGCTATGACGGTATTGATGTTGCCGCAGCAAGAGAACGTGAGATCGCTGTGACCCATACCCCCGGCGTATTGACGGATGACGTCGCCGACCTGGCCATGGGGTTGATACTGGCAACGTCACGCCAGATCCCCGCAGCACAACGCTTTATCGAACAGGGAGCATGGCAGAAGGGCGGTTATCCCTGGACCCGTAAAGTCTCAGGGGCGCGGTTAGGCATTATTGGCATGGGGCGTATTGGGCGTGCTATCGCCAAACGCGCTGCGGCATTTAATATGTCGATCGCCTATACGGATCGCGCTGCACTTGCCGACACGGATTACACCTTCCATGCAACATTGCTATCGCTGGCCGGGGCGAGTGATTTTCTGGTGGTCTGTACCAACGGAGGTGCCGAAACCCGCGGCCTCGTTAACCGCGATGTATTGAATGCTCTGGGCGCGGA
>NZ_JBFUHK010000158.1:0-2608 GCF_056402435.1 Rahnella sp. P4_A8
GCCTGAGTGAAGCCGACTCCATCACCCTGTTCTCATCGCCTGAGTGAAGCCGACTCCATCACCCTGTTCTCATCATTCAGTGCGCTGGTCTATGGCTTCGTCGCTATCGGCGGCTGGCTGGGCGATAAAGTGCTGGGTTCAAAACGCGTGATCGTGCTTGGCGCGATTGTGCTGGCGCTGGGTTATTCATTCGTTGCCTATTCCGGCCATGAAATTTTCTGGGTTTATCTGGGTATGGCGACTATCGCCGTCGGTAGCGGCTTGTTTAAAGCAAATCCATCCTCACTGCTTTCTACCTGCTACGAAAAAGATGACCCGCGTCTCGATGGCGCATTCACCATGTATTACATGTCGGTGAACATCGGTTCGTTCTTCTCCATGCTGGCAACACCATGGCTGGCCGCGAAGTACGGCTGGAGTGTCGCGTTCTCCCTGAGCGTTGTGGGTATGCTGATCACCATCGTGAACTTCCTGTTCTGCCGCAAATGGGTCAAACGTCAGGGGTCAAAACCAGACTTCGCGCCGCTGCAGTTCAAAAAACTGCTGATGGTGCTGGTCGGTGTTGTCGCGCTGGTGTTCCTGTCAAGCTGGTTACTGCATAACCAAACCATCGCACGTATGGTTCTGGGTGTGGTTTCCGTCGGTATCATTATTGTGTTTGCGAAAGAAACGTTCTCAATGAAAGGCATCGCCCGCCGGAAGATGATTGTGGCGTTCCTGCTGATGATGGAAGCGGTGGTGTTCTTCGTGCTGTACAGCCAGATGCCAACGTCGCTGAACTTCTTCGCTATCCACAACGTAGGCCACGATTTGCTGGGTATCAGCTTCCAGCCTGAGCAGTTCCAGGCGCTGAATCCATTCTGGATCATGGTTGTCAGCCCGGTTCTGGCAGCTGTCTACACCAAGGTCGGTGACCGTATGCCAATGCCGCACAAGTTTGCGATGGGTATGGTGCTGTGTTCCGGTGCGTTCCTGGTGCTGCCGTGGGGTGCGAGCCTGGCGAATGAGCAAGGCATTGTGTCAGTAAACTGGCTGGTACTGAGCTACGCGCTGCAGAGTATCGGCGAACTGATGATTTCCGGTCTGGGTCTGGCGATGGTTGCTCAACTGGTTCCGCAGCGTCTGATGGGCTTCATCATGGGTGCCTGGTTCCTGACCACCGCAGCCGCTGCAATTATCGCGGGTTACGTGGCCAATCTGACTGCCGTGCCTGCTGACATTGATGACGCGCATGCTTCACTGGCAATTTATAGCCACGTGTTCCTGCAGATTGGTATTGCAACCGCTGTGATTGCTGTGCTGATGCTGGTCACTGCATCTAAACTGCACCGCATGACGCTGGATCGTGAAACTGATGAGAAACAACCTGAACTGGCTTCTGCTCAGTAAACGCGCAAGCGTCTGATGAGGGCTGACGAACGCCTCCTCCGGGAGGCGCTTAATAAGATGGTCACCCCCACCCTGTGAGCGGTACGCTGACAGGGTGTTTTTCTTTCTGAAGGGGATCATCATGCAAAACGTTACGCTCATCGGTATTGAYCTCGGCAAGCATTCGTTCCATGTCCACGCTCAGGATAAAAACGGTAATGCATTGCTACGTAAGAAGTTTTCCCGCAACCCGTTAACCGCCTTTCTCTCTACTTGTSCCGCTTCTACCGTTGTTATGGAGTCCTGTGCGGGCGCCCATTTTATGGCCCGGCACATCAGCCAGTTCGGGCATCAGGTGAAGCTCATMTCTCCTCAGTTTGTCCGACCCTTCGTTAAAAGCAATAAGAACGATTTCATTGATGCCGRGGCTATCTGCGAAGCCGCATCACGACCTTCTATGCGCTTCGTGACTCCGCGAACCGAAGACCAGCAGGCTATGTCGGCGCTTCATCGCGTCCGTGACGCAATCGTCAGAGAYCGCGTTAAAACCACCAACCAGATGCACGCTTTCCTGCTGGAGTTTGGCATTAGCATGCCGCGCGGCAYCGCGGTTATCAGGCGTCTTGCYGCGGTGCTTGAAGAGCACGAACTGCCGCCTTATTTAGCGCGATTACTTATGCGTCTCCATCAGCATTAYGCCTACCTCACTGAACAGATTGAAGAACTCGAACAAGAGTTAAAAACCCACATGGCGGATGACGATACCGCGCAGCGCTTGCTGACTATCCCCGGCGTTGGACTTATCACGGCAAGCCTTTTAGCCACGAAGCCTGGTGATGGAAAAAGTTATGCCAGCAGCAGGGACTTTGCTGCATCGACGGGGTTAGTCCCACGTCAGTACAGCACTGGCGGAAAAAGTACGCTAATGGGCATCAGTAAGCGCGGGGATAAAAATCTGCGACGTCTTCTGGTGCAATGCGCTCGCGCTTTTATGCAACGACCTGAACACAATCAGGGGCGGCTGGCTGACTAGGTGAAGGCCCAGCTCTCGCGGCATCACYCGAACGTAGTGGCCTGCGGGTTAGCCAACAAACTGGCCCGAATAGCCTGGTCGGTGACAACCCATCGCACAGCTTTTATCCAATAAAAAGAGCCAACAGGGACGAACTGTTAGCTCTTAGGCATTACGCAGTGACTTTCTGGTTTTGCGACGACCGATTATTGATGACATGAACGGCAC
>NZ_JBFUHK010000159.1:0-2592 GCF_056402435.1 Rahnella sp. P4_A8
ATTCAGAAGGAAACTCGGGTAACACAAATTCTGCCATTTCAGCCATCACCTCGGCTGCTGGCCGTGTCAGCGGTTTCAGATTTAACGCAACGTGGTTTACTCCCTGGCGCTCCTGCTCCTTCCATAGCTTTATCAGCGCATTGCGGCCGACGGTGATGCCATTCATCAATCTGCGAAGCGGCGCGTCAGGGTTAGCATCCAGGTCAAAAAAGGTGGCATAGCCATAAGGTCTGAAACGATTGTCGTCGTAACCGCCACGCCAGAATTCAAGCAGTTCCGGGAGCGTTGAGAAATCACTCAGATGCCATATCCATCCGTCGCTTTCCTCTGCTATCCAGCTCAGGTCCTGCCGTGCTCGACCAACCACAATCATTGGAATGCGGGATTTAAAGGGTTTGGGAATAAGATCAAGGTTGCCTGAAAGCTTGCCGTAGTACGCCGTTTCAGCCACCGGGAAGGACGTCTCACAGACGGTTTTTATCAGACCAAACGCCTCGCGATAACGTTCGGCCCGGTTATCGTAATCGGCACCAAACGCAGGGTATTCAACAGCGCGATCCCCGCTGGATAGCCCCAGCAAAAGGCGTCCACCACTTAGCTGGTCCACTGAGGCTGCCTGCTTGGCCAATATAATCGGGTCCCTCAGGGGTAATACCATACCGGTGGTACCCAGCGTTATGCGTGTGGTTTGAGAGGCAAGGAATCCGAGGTAGACCATGGGGTCAAGCATCTGTCCTGTGTCACCAAACCGTGGATCATAAAAGGGCACATCTCTCATCCACATAGCGGAAAAACCGGCGTCATCAGCAAATTGTGCCAGCGCCTGATGATCCTGCAGGTTCGGAAAAGGCGAATCCGGATAACCTTCAAGCGGCATAATAAAGCCGAATGTCAGACTACCCGGGCGAAATACGCGCTTATATGCGCTATGTGAGGCAAGATCCGACGGATAGGTTGGTTGTGTCTGTAGAGGGGGCATTTTCACTCCTGACGGGCGCAGTCAGCTGCGCCCGTTATTTAGTCAATCATCAATGATGATTACTTCGCTGCATCACGTAGAGCCTTTTCAATAAAGGCGACTGAACTCTCAAGCGCCTGTACCGCTTCTGGCTGCAACGTGGAGAAGAAATGCCAGGCATGGAACATGCCCGGCCAGACTTCCAGATTTACGCGTACGCGGTTATCACCCAGATGAGTTGCCAGACGCATCGCGTCGGTCAGCATCAGTTCGTTTTCACCAATCTGAACGAGCACCGGCGGCAGGCCCGTTACATCAGCAAACACCGGTGATGCCATTGGATGGTTAGGCAATGCATCGCCGAGGAACGTACGTGCGAGAAAATCAAGACCCGCTTTGGTGTTCAGAGGATCAAGGCCTTCTCTGTTGGTCATAGAGACACCCGTGTGCTCAAGGTTAGCCCAGGGTGAAATAGCGACCCCGCCGGCTGGAAGCGGCAGGCCCTTGTTGCGTGCCGCAACCATAACGGTAACCACCATCGCGCCGCCCGCAGACTCACCCGCCAGCACGATTTTGCTGGCGTCAAAGCCCTGTTCAATCAACCACTCATATGCACGAACGGTATCGGTAACGGGCGTAGGGAAAGGATACTCCGGTGCCAGTCGGTAATCTGGCATGTAAACCCGTGCGCCCAGCATGCTGGCATAGTTGCCACCAATACCGTGATAGCCAGCAGATTCACCGACAATGTATGCCCCACCGTGGATGTACATAACGATGGCATCGGTTTTTAGATTTTCAGGAGTCACCAGCGTTCCCGGCACGCCCCCCATATCGACCTCAGTAAAGCCAACACCTGCAGGTGCAGGATTTTTAGCCAACATACGGGTATAGGCGTCACGCACTTCACTCATTGGCGTTACGGTATCTTCACCCGTAAGGATTGGTCCCAGACCGGCCAGGCTTTCTGACCATTCTTTTACGGCTTTCTTAGTTTGTTGATTCATCATCGGTATTCCTGTTTGTATTTGCGTTAAAGTGGAACAGAAATATATAATATACCAACATTTGGGGAATGTGCTTCCCATATAAGGGTACAACAACGCCCGTATTGGATGAGAAAAATATAGTATGGAGATCAACAGCATTGGTGATATCGCCGCGTTCGTCGCGGCTGTAAAAGCCGGGAGTTACACACACGCCGCAAGTTCCCTTGGGCTTACACGTTCTGCGATTGGTAAAAGTATCGTCCGGCTCGAAACGCGTATGGGGGTTCGTCTTCTTAACCGTACCACCCGAAGTCTGAGTCTCACCGATGAAGGGAAGGTCATGTTTGATCGTTGCCGCCAGATACTCGAGGACCTGGAAGAGGTCGATGCCGCCATGGCCATGCGCAGGGGTAAGCCAACGGGGACTCTCCGGCTGAGTGCGCCGCTTTCTTTTGGGCAGCGACATATCCTTCCCATTCTGGATATTTATCTGAAAAAGTGGCCGGAAATTCGTGCCGAAGTGTCCTTTAGCGACAGGTTTGTTGACCTGATAGAGGAAGGCTTTGATATTGCCATTCGTATAGGTGAACCTCGCGATGACTCACGTATTCTTACCCGTACAATTGCTTCGCAGCACATTGTCAC
>NZ_JBFUHK010000160.1:0-2546 GCF_056402435.1 Rahnella sp. P4_A8
AGTCGATCTTGTGCATCCAAAAAAATCGATGGTCAGAGAATTTCATTTTTCTAGATTACTTTGTAATCCAACATCCATTATTACAGATATCTATTTAGATCGTACCTCTATTAAAAGAATTCTAAATAATGTTGGCCTTCAGCAGTATGATAAACTTCTCGTTTCCGCTGAAACTAAAACCAGAAAACACAATGGTACAATTTATCCTGAATATTTAGAATTCCTACAAAAAACATATAATATTCCTGCAGACCAAGCTCTACATATTGGTGACAACTCGCAAGCCGATGGCCTCATGGCAAAAAAACATGGCTTAAAAAGTTATGTTTTCCAGAAAGCTATGGATAATTACAAGCAGTCTAAAATCGCAGAGGTTATGGCCGCTAGTTTGAAGTCTTCAGGTATATCAAGCTCAGTTTTAAACGGCTTATTCGCTAACAAATACAATGCCGGCCATTGGTATAAAATAAATAAATCCTCAATATTTAGAGGTGAAGAATACAATTATGGATATATTGCTATTGGTCCACTCGTAGTCGGGTTTGTTCAATGGTTGCATCGCCGAGCAAAAAGACTCGGCATTGATGAATTGTTTTTCTTATCCAGAGATGGATGGGTGTTAAAACAAGTATATGATGAACTATATGCTGATAATCCTACTTCACCAAAAAGCTCCTATCTTTATAGCTCAAGACGCGCAGCTATGGTGTCATCAATAAGAAACCTTGATGATATAATGGAAGTCGCTTCTCAAAACTTTAATGCCAGGTCCATAACTGAATTCCTGGAATCCCGTTTTGGCATCAATGCTGATGATATTAACGACGAAAAATTCTCAAAGTATGATTTCAAAAAAGACAGCATTGTCTCACCTTATTTTGATCATGGAAAATTACTCCAATTTCTAGAGTCAATTTCAGATTTGATTATCGCTAATGCAGAATTAGAGCGTACCAGCTATCTGGATTATTTAAACGACATTGATTTTATCACTCATTCTAAAAACAATAAAACTGCAGTCGTCGACATTGGTTATAGCGGATCAATGCAATATTACCTTAAAAAAATCCTGCAGATTGACTCTCTTCATGGATTCTATTTCTTAACCCATCATCACAGTCGCGACCATTTCCTGAATGAGCACTTTGAAGGATATTTACAAAACCTAGATGATCATCGTATTCCTTATCATCACGGGCTTAATGACCACGTATTTATATTTGAAGCAGCACTTAGCGCCCCCGAGGGAAGTCTAACAAAATTCATAAATACTGGAACTGAACGAAAAGCAGTCTTTTTAGAAGCTGAAGAAGAAATAATTCGAAAATCTGCTTTGATAAAAACACATAATGGTGTAGTAGATTTCACTAAGGATTTGAAAACAAGATTTTCATCTTATTTAGATAATATTGAGTTCTCACCAATTTTATCTAGCCGAATCATACTCTCGTTTGCCAATAACCCTAATGGTATTGATGCAAAGATGTTTTCCGGTCATGAGGTTGAAAATGTATTCGGCGGAGGTTCAGTATGTTTAGTTGCTTCCCCAGAAAAATATCATTTTAATGCAGATAACAGTATTAAACCTGAAGCATTGCAACAACTTCTGGCTGCATCAAAATGGAAAAAAGGAGCTCAGGCTTATTATTCATCATTTGAGAAAGACTTAAAGTCGGTTGATAGTATTATTTCGGATACTAAAACAAACAATGGTAATGTTGTTAACATCAAGAACAAAAATCCTGCATACATCGGAAAAACCCCAAAACAGCGTAAACGCGAAAAATTAAGAAAGGATCCTTATATTTTCTTCGATGACTCCAAAAAACCAAGCATCAAAAGATTTAAATATTTGTTCAAGAAAAACACCTTGCTAGGACGTTTTTCTACTGGTTTGTTGAGAGTTGTGGTGAGATAACTTCCTACTAATAACGAGTGCCAAACTATTGGCACTCGTTATTACACTCTATCTCCTATATTATTTTAATATTTCTTTTTCGGAGTTTCTAATATATACATTATACTTTGCTTTTGACTTTTTCTTTTGTTTGAATATCTCAATAAAACCTTCAACATTAGAAGTATCTATACCAACAAAGTTTTCTAATTCATAATCCCACCAATTCAGTTCCATTAACTCACTGATGATATCCTTACTAAATCTCAATTTAATGAATTTGGCTGGAACACCACCAACAATAGAATATGACTCGACGTTTTCTCTCACAATAGAACCTGCAGCAATTACTGCCCCATTACCGATCTCTACCCCTCTACATATAACTACATTGGCACCAATCCAAACATCATGCCCTATTTTAGGAATTTGATGTTTTTTCAATGTAAGATCTCTTTGAGTGCCAATTCTGTCTGGTATATTAAAACTGTGTTTCGAACCGAAAAAAATAGGGTGCATTGAAATATGATTAGGCTCATGCTCTCCCAAGCCTATCTTGACACCAGGAGCTATCGAACAATAGCGACCGATAATAGCCCCACCGACTAGGCAATTTTCGCCCAAATAACTGTAGGCGCCGATATTAAAT
>NZ_JBFUHK010000161.1:0-2501 GCF_056402435.1 Rahnella sp. P4_A8
GCGTGAACAGAGGCCACTTTTCACGAATTTCAGCCGCACTGAGGGATTGTATGACGAGGTTGTAGGTTTCTGCGCTGTTCTTAACGTTACCGATAAATTCAGAGTTTTCAGGACCAATATTCAGGACGCCGCTACGATGGAAAATCTTATCGCTGCTCAGTTCTGCCAGCTCATCCCAAAGCGTTTGAGCTCTCAGCAGCATTGGCACATAACGGGAACCTTCGCCGTAAGCGTGGCGGATAAGGCGTGTTTCGCCATGGTGACTGCCCGCCTGATGGGGTGGCATTGCGCTATCTATCATCAGCACTTTCAAGCCGGAACGGGTGGCGTAGTAGCCTGCGGCTGAACCGACCGAACCGCTGCCTACGATAATGAGATCGTAATCCATAATTCAAACGTTCCTGTGGTAAGAATTTTTAACAAACTGGCTACTGGCATGATAGAGAGTTTAAGGCGAAGAAGGCAAGCAGCGCGGAGGCAAAGAAAAAGGCACCAGGATAAATCGCTGGTGCCTCAGACTGGCAGGTAAAGATTAGTGTTTTCGGTGATCACTGTATTCGTACTCGTTAGATTCTATCTTTTCGATGCCGGCTTCAAGAATGTTAATGAGTTGCCGTGCAACGTCGGTAGTTAACCACAAGGTTCTGTCTACCTGAGCATCCTCGGGTGTCTGGTCTTTTGAAGACAGGTAATGAAGGCGTATCATCATGGCATCATAAGAGTCGACGGTACTGATATCCCAACCAACAAGCGGGTGTGTCTGAATAACTTCATCATTTCTGTCCATATAGACCCCTTATATTGTAGTGACTGACGTGAGTGACTATCTGAGGATCAAGGCGGCTCATTATCATGTGAGCAATTTCAGTATAAACAGATAAACCGATTTATGGAGTGATTTAAGCGTATTAAATTGTAAATAATTTGTGTTGATTATTTATTCAGCGGAATAATCTGAGATTAACTTAAATTTTATTTTTCAGAAGAGTCTGTTTTATGCAGTAAAAAAGAATAAAAAACCGGACTGCGACGCCCGGTGAAATACACCAATAGCCTTGCGGCGTGGTTTTAATAAACCTGATTATTATAGATAGGGAGTAAAAAGTGAATGGCTTTTCAGGGATTTCATCGGGTTACTCATCGTTCTGATTTGAGAACCAGTCATCAGCGCTTTCCCAGGTTTCCTGAAGAATTTCCTCGATAAGGTCACGGTCAGTTTTTGCGCCACCCAAAACGGACAGGCTATTTGCCCCCGCATAGCGGACCTGAATTTTATTTTCGCGGTCAGAAAACTGTTTGTTAATTCTTTTACTCAATTCACCTGATAACGCGTCCAGCRCGCCAGCAGGCAGAGGCTTGGTTTTATCGATTGTGACTTCAACACGCATAGGACCTCCTGAATAGATTTGACTGTATATTTATACAGTCAAATCATGATCAGTGCAATACACGCTTGTGAGAATTTGTATTTAGTTCGACGTCACTTTCCAGTTCAGTGTCTGACCTGCGAGGAATGGCACAACAGATTCATTGCCCAACGCAATTTCTTCCGGCTGCGTCACCGGTATACGAGACATTTCGATGAAGTCTTCATTGAGCGGCAGGCCATAGAAACGCGGGCCGTTAAGGGAGCAAAACGCCTCAAAGTGTTGCAGTGCATCCATTTCTTCAAAGACGGTCGCATAAGCCGATAACGCCAGTGGGGCATTGAAGCAACCTGCACATCCGCAGCTCGATTCTTTACGGTCTTTGGTGTGCGGCGCAGAGTCGGTACCGAGGAAGAAGCGATCCGCGCCGCTGGCGATGACCTCACGCAATGCTTCCTGATGAACGTTGCGTTTGAGAATGGGGAGACAGAACAGGTGAGGGCGCACGCCGCCAACCAGCATGTGATTGCGGTTGAACATCAGATGTTGCGGCGTAATGGTTGCGCCCAGATACTGATTGCCGGAAAGAACATACTGCGCGGCTTCTTTGGTGGTGATGTGCTCGAAGACAATTTTCAATTCAGGGAACTGACGACGCACCGGATCCATCACTTCATCAATGAAGCGGGCTTCACGATCAAAAATATCAACATGGTTGTGAGTGACTTCACCGTGGATCAGCAAAGGCATACCGATTTTCTGCATACGTTCCAAAACAGGGTAAATCATTTTGGTATCAGAAACGCCATGCTGGGAATTTGTTGTCGCGTTCGCCGGATACAGTTTTGCTGCTGTGAACACGCCTTGCTCGAAACCGCGGGCAATTTCTTCCGGATCCAGAGAATCGGTCAGATAGCAGGTCATCAGAGGGGTAAAATTATGTCCGACAGGCAACGCGGCCATAATACGTTCACGATATGCTATCGCAGCCGCCACGGTGGTTACGGGAGGACTCAGGTTTGGCATGACAATCGCACGACCAAATACTTCACTGGTGAAAGGTAACACCGTGCTGAGCATTTGGTCGTCACGAAGGTGAATATGCCAGTCATCTGGACGGCGGATTTTCAAAAC
>NZ_JBFUHK010000162.1:0-2414 GCF_056402435.1 Rahnella sp. P4_A8
GAGTGGTGTTCAACTCCTCTTCAAGACGCGCGACCTGATGACTGACTACTGCTTTAGTTATACCCAAACGCTCGGCAGCTGCAGTAAATGAGCCAGCCTCAACCACAGAGACAAAGTAGGCAAGGCGTCTGATATTTCCCAGTTTTCTCACTATCGCATTCCAATTGTATGTTTTTAGATGACAAGCTGTTTACCATGGATGTATTTAATATCCAATAAAAGTTTTCTATGATGAGTTACTTTTAAAAATAGGGGGCTCCTGTGAACATGATTCTTAATTACTTATTCGATCCACTTTGCGGTTGGTGCTACGGCGCGTCACCTGTGCTTACTGAACTAAATGACATTCCGGGCATTAAACTTGAGTTCATGCCAACCGGCCTGTTTTCAGATGCCGGTGCACGTCCCATGAACAATGAATTTGCTGCTTTTGCGTGGGAAAACGACCAGCGAATTTCTAATATCACCGGTCAGCCTTTTTCCGAGATTTATCGCGAAAAAGTACTTCATGGCCAGCAGAAAAAATTTGACAGTGGTTCAGCCACGCTTGCGATTACTGCAGTATCACTGTCAAACCCTTCGCGGGAAATTGAAGCGCTGAAAGCAATACAACGCGCCCGTTATGTTGAGGGGCTTGACGTCACGTCATTGTCGGTTCTTGCGGGTGTGTTAAGTTCTCAGGGGCTGGAAAATGCAGCGAAGAAAGTGTTGGATCCCGCAGCAGACTTGCTCGAAGCAAACCATACTCGTACTGAGCGTGCGAAACGATTAATGCGGGAATTTGGCGCACGCGGGGTTCCCACTTTTATTGCCGAATCCGGCTCAAAGCGCTGGATGCTAAACTCAAGCGTTTTGTTTTCAAACCCTCATGAATGGGTACGTCAGTTAGTGGATTCATAACGTCTGGTGATAGCAATGCTCACCTAATTACCACTTTAATAGAAGGCGAAAAATACGATGACACTACAAACCAACGTCCCTGATGCAGGGAAGGACATTCCCCTGAGTTGGACACATTTTCCTGCCGGCGAGCACGGTTTTTATCGCTCGCCAGTGCTGATCACGGGCGATAAGGAAGCCGTACTTATTGACGGTGGTTTTACGCTCGCCGATGGCAGACTGCTGGCAGAGGCTATCCAGAAAACAGGTAAAAAGCTGACAACAATCTATATTAGCCAAAGCGACCCTGATTACTACTTTAGCCTCGGTCCGGTAAGAGCAGCCTTTCCGGAAGCTCGTGTCGTTGCCGCATCGTCGACAATCGACGCTATTAAGAAAAGTGTTGATAAGAAACTGGCAGTGTGGGGCCCACAACTCCAGGACAACGGCCCGCAAACGTTGTCAGACATCGTTATGCCCGAGGTATTTGACGAGGATGCGTTATCTCTCGAAGGCCAGACCCTCGAAATTATTGATGCTGATGGCCTTGCTAACCGTCGTTATCTCTGGGTACCTTCGCTTAACGCTATTTTTGGCGGTGTACTGGTGTTCTCTGGTACCCATGTGTGGACTGCCGACACTCAAGGTCCAGAGGGTCGCGCACTTTGGATAAAAAATCTGGACACCATGGCATCCAGACATCCCACTACGGTCATCGCAGGGCATATGTTATCTGAGGGTACTATCGATATTTCAGCAATAACCTATACCCGCGACTATCTTCTGGCTTTTGAGAACGAGCTTAGTCTGGCCGGCGACAGTAGCGAACTGATTGCAGCCATGACAAAACGTTATCCTGATGCTGGCATGAGTATCGCTTTACAAATTGGTGCAAAAGTCGCCAAGGGCGAAATGAGTTGGGGATAGAATAATGAAGAGTAATGTGGAAATTATACGCGCGACTTATGAAGGTACCTCTGAAGAAAATGGAAAGAACCTGCTTGCTGTCCTGTCCCCCAATGCGACATGGACTGAAGCGGCTGGGTTCCCCTATGCAGGGACTTACACCGGTGCAGAAGAGATAATCGCTAACGTATTTCAGCGACTGGCAACTGAGTGGACAGACTATCAGGCAAAGACGCATACGTTTCTTGCTGACGGTAACTATGTTGCTGCTTTTGGGATTTACTCCGGCGTTTATAAAATAACCGGCAAGGCGATGACGGCGTCATTTGCGCACCTTTATCGCCTTGAGGATGGGAAGATAATGACCATGGAGCAGTACGTCGATAGCGCGTCGGTCATGTCGGCGTTAGCATAAAGTTAACACCGTCTGACAGGTCTCTTCGCACTTGTAGTCGTTTACTGAATTTGGTCAACATCCATTGTGGGCAGTTTCAGTAAACCATATATGGACGCCCCGGGTGTTACAAGTACTGGTTCGATACGGTTTGCGACCATATATCCGGCGTCGTTAGTGGGTTAATTTACCCGCGCCATGATGTTATCCGAGCCCTGTTTCCTTATCACTACAC
>NZ_JBFUHK010000163.1:0-2365 GCF_056402435.1 Rahnella sp. P4_A8
GAAGGGAGATTATCTGCCTTATCAGCTGAGTTTTAGCGGTGCAGTGTCGGAGATATTACGGTTGTTAATCGGGCTGCCGTGGGCATCAGCGGGAGCCATCCCGGGTCATCTGAAGCATTTTTACAGCAACGCAGCGATGCTAAAGCTGCCCTCGAGGCGTGAGCGTGAATATGCGAGGGAAGTGAGAGAAAAAAGGTCAAAATATCCCTTAAAAAACAATGCCGGTCACCTTAAGTGACCGGCATTAGCATGAGCGCCCTTTTTTAATATCTGCGACCGTGCGTTACATGCGTTCTACGGTTTCGATACCCAGCGTATCCAGACCGGTTTTCAGCGTGCGTTGTGTCAGCAGTGCCAGTTTCAGGCGGCTGTTACGGCTGGTTTCATCTTCTGCATTAAGGATCGGGCAATGCTCGTAGAAGCTGGAGAACAGGCCAGCCACGTCGTACAGATACGCACACATGGTGTGTGGCGTGCCTTCGCGGGCGACAACGGTCAGTACTTCTTCGAACTGCAACAGACGGGTCGCCAGCGCAGCTTCACGTTCCTCGCTCAGTACAACCGGTTGAGTCAGACTGTTCACGTCGATATCTGCACGTTTAAAGATAGAGGCTACGCGGGTATAGGCGTATTGCATATACGGCGCGGTGTTACCTTCAAACGCCAGCATGTTGTCCCAGTCGAAGATGTAATCGGTAGTACGGCTTTTTGACAGATCAGCATACTTGATTGCGCCGATACCCACCGCGTTAACCAGTTTTTCCAGCTCCCCGGCGTCTTTCATTTCCGGATTCTTTTCGGTGATCAGCTTACGTGCGCGATCAATCGCTTCATCCAGCAGATCAGACAGTTTCACTGTGCCACCTGAGCGGGTTTTGAACGGCTTACCGTCTTTGCCCAGCATCATGCCGAACATATGGTGTTCCAGCGCCACAGAATCCGGCACGTAACCGGCTTTACGCGCTATGGTCCATGCCTGCATCAGGTGCTGGTGCTGACGGGAGTCGATATAATACAGCACGCGGTCGGCCCCGAGTGTTTCGTAGCGGTATTTCGCGCAGGCGATATCGGTGGTGGTGTACAGGTAGCCGCCATCTTTTTTACGGATGATGACGCCCATCGGATCGCCTTCTTTATTTTTGTATTCATCAAGATAGACAACAACTGCGCCTTCGCTGTCGACGGCCAGACCTTTGGCCTGCAGGTCGGAAACGATGCCCGGCAGCATGCTGTTGTACAGGCTTTCACCCATCACATCGTCTTCGGTCAGGGTGACGTTCAGACGATTGTAGGTTAGCTGGTTTTGCTTCATGGTCACGTCAACCAGCTTGCGCCACATCTGCAGGCAGTATTCATCGCCGCCTTGCAGTTTCACCACGTAGCCACGCGCCCGCTCGGCGAAGGCTTCGTCTTCGTCGTAGTTTTTCTTCGCCGCGCGGTAGAATTCTTCCAGATCAGCCAGATTCATGTCACCGGCGTTTTCGTTCTGTACTTTTTCCAGATAGGCAATCAGCATGCCGAACTGTGTACCCCAGTCGCCAACGTGGTTAGCGCGGATCACTTTATGGCCGAGGAATTCATTGGTGCGCACAGCCGCGTCGCCGATAATGGTGGAGCGGATGTGGCCAACGTGCATTTCTTTCGCCACGTTTGGCGCAGAATAATCGATGACGATAGTTTGGGGTTCAACCGGTGTGATACCCAGTTTTTCATCGTTAAGGGCGCTGTCTACATGCGCAGCAACAAAAGCAGGATCCAGGAAGATATTGATGAAACCCGGCCCGGCGATTTCGACTTTATTCGCGATGCCGCTCAGGTCTAACAGTTCAACGACTTTCTCTGCCAGTTGTCGCGGTGGCATACCGAGTTTTTTTGCCACGGACATAACACCATTAGCCTGATAGTCGCCAAACTGAGCTTTAGCGGACTGACGGACTTGCGCTTCGCTGTCGGCTGAGGCGCCTGCAGCGATCAGCGCCTGGCTGACTTTTTCTGAAAGAAGTGACTGAATATTCACCGAAGTACCTTTATTTAGGAATGTGGTTGTTTGCTGTTCATCCCATGGTGGACGAACCTAAAATGATGCGTGTTTATATCATATTAGCCTTGCGGCGTCAGTATCACCGCACGTCCGGGCTAAGGAAAACGCGATTGTGCGGCATGTCTCTGGCAACCGGATGAAAGGCTGTGTAAATTACCCGACCCTGAAGATCTGCAAACGAAAACAAGATAGGATGACCGCCATGAATCACGTGCCGGAGTTACAGGATTTAGCTGATGATTTACCGCGCTTTGTCGACGTACTGACGGCGTTCGCTGCAAAATTGCACATTAATCTGGGTGGGTTTCACGCAGATCATATTTC
>NZ_JBFUHK010000164.1:0-2363 GCF_056402435.1 Rahnella sp. P4_A8
TAAGTAAGGTTTTCAGGGTGTCGGGTGGCGCGACTTAGCATCTTTTGCTGCGTCACTCATGACTTACGCGCGAGATAGCCGATAAAAAAAAGCCCGCTCGGGGCGGGCTGAAAGGGGTAATGCGAGGGTCTTACACACTATGAAGGACAGTTCACAGTGGACACAGGAGAAGAAATATCGTCTTCGGATATAAAAGTAACAAACTCAATGTCTATTTATGTCAAAGCTAAGTAAGTTTATTTCCCGACTTGTAACCCCGTCAGATCACTATTTACTCAGGCGCTATACTCAAAATATTCCGCGTGAAAAACAATGTACTGCTAAACCTAAGTGGTGCTAAAGGAACACTATGCGATATTGGGTTAGCTTCATTGTGATTATTGGCATCGCCTGGTTCAGTGGCCCGTGGATAAGCCGTCATGTGCCTTCTGAATATAATCCTTTCACACCGATAACTATTAATGACCCGCCGAATCTGATCACCCGCTACAAATTAAGGAAGCTGGATAACAATCCTCAGGAATGTCTGGCTGTGCTTGAACGGGCTCAGCAAGAGGGGATGATTGAGTTTAACAGCGCCGGAAATATGGGCGGGAAATGTCCGCTGACTCATTCTGTGCGCGTTCGCGGATTTGGTGATGTTTCATTGAGTTCGAGTTATCTGGCGAGCTGTCGCCTTGCACTGAGCAGCGCAATGTTTGTCGCGCAGGTGGCGAAACCGCTGGCCACTCGGGAATTAGGTTCGCCGCTGGTGCGTATTGATCATCTGGGCAGTTATGCCTGCAGGAACGTCTATAACAAGCCCGACGCCCGGCTAAGCGAACACGCTACGGCGCAAGCGCTGGATATTGCCGGTTTCTCGCTGGCTGACGGGCGCCATCTTACGGTGCTGAAACAATGGCCTCAGCCCGGCGCAGAAGGGGAGTATGTGCGGACATTATTTTCAGAGAGCTGCCCGTATTTTGGCAATTCCATCGGGCCGGAATACAACGCAGCGCATGCCAATCACTTCCACCTCGGCATGCGCTGGTTCGGTTTTTGCCGTTAATCGACTAAATAGCGCTCCACCAGACGCGTCCAGTAGGCGGTGCCAAAGCTCAGGCTTTCATCATTAAAGTTGTAGGCCGGATTATGCAGCACCGCGCTGTCTCCGTTGCCCAGACGCAGGAAGCAGCCGGGCTTCTGCTGCAGGAAATACGCAAAGTCTTCACTGCCAGAAATAGGCGGAAGATTATCGACCACGTTTTCTTCACCCAGCAGTTCTTTTGCCACTTCCACAGCAAATGCCGTTTCCTGATCGTGATTCACCAGTACCGGATATCCGGGAACATATTCAATTTCAGCGCGGGCACCGTAACCGGCAGCGTGATTCTCTGCCAGAGTTCGGATACGTTGCTCAAGCGTTTTGCGGACTTCGGGATCGAAGGAGCGAACACTCATTTCAAGGCGTGCAGTTTCAGGGATGACATTCGCCGCATGCCCTGAATGTAATGAACCGATGGTGACAACCGCTGTGTCATTAGGGTCGATATTGCGCGAAATAACAGACTGCAGGGCGATGACCAGACTGCTKGCAACCAGTATAGGATCTACGGTCATATGCGGGCGGGCTGCATGTCCGCCTTTACCATGAATAGTGATGTTGACCGTGTCGCAGGCTGCCATAAACGGGCCAGAACGGAACATCATTTTGCCGACCGGATAGCCGGGATGATTATGCAGCCCGTAGACGGCATCACAGGGGAATCGTTCAAACAACTGTTCGGCCAGCATGCGCTCCGCACCGCTGTTAAACCCAATTTCTTCAGCGGGCTGGAAAATAAGATGCAAGGTGCCGGAAAAGTTTTTGCTGCGTGCAAGCTGTTCAGCGGCACCCAGCAACATCGTCGTATGGCCGTCGTGGCCGCAGGCATGCATTTTTCCAGGAAACTGGCTGGAGTAGCTCAAGTCTGTTCGTTCGGTGATGGGCAGGGCATCCATATCTGCGCGGATGCCAATGCTACGTGACCCGTTTCCATGCTTCATTGAGCCGACGACGCCGTATCCGCCCACGGCGGTGGTCACCTGATAGCCTAGAGATTCGAGTTTTTCAGCGACCAGTGCTGCGGTTGCAGATTCTTCATTGGAAAGTTCAGGGTGTTGGTGCAGGTGTTGGCGAACCTGGCGCAATTGCGGAACGAGATCCGCTACGTCAGCGATGGTGCAAAGTGATTTATTATTCATTATAAGGATCTGTTTTTTGCCTGAAAGAAATCCGGCCAATATGACCGGTGCCATGTCATTACCTTTGACAGAATGCAATGTGAAATCCGGACTGGCAATACATAAATCAGGCAAAAAAAGGACTTTTGAAAATTATGGAA
>NZ_JBFUHK010000165.1:0-2306 GCF_056402435.1 Rahnella sp. P4_A8
ACATCACGCAAACCGGTGATGCAAGCCGGTGCGCGTCTGCCGGTGTTTGCCGAGCTGACGGCGACGGCAGGTATTGCCAATACCGATAATGAAAATTATGGCGAAGCGGGCCTGCAATGGACACACGGTTTTAACGGAAAAGTGATCGACGGCGTGCTGGATATGCAGACCAGCGTGTTTAGCGGCACAGACGGTTCCAAAGGTAACGTTGAGCAAATCAGCTACAACGACGGTTTTTCCATGAGCGTCTATCGCAATGCCGCATACGGTAAAAGCTGCACCAGTGCCGACGTCGGGGAAAATGATTATGCGGATATTGGCTGCTACGAATCAATTAACGCCACACTTTCCGTGCCGGTTAAGGGCTGGTCTGCCTCTCTGGGCTACACTTACAATAAAAATACCAGTCTCTCACCGGACTCTGCGACGTACGATCCTTCAAAACCTTTTGAAGACAACATGATCAACAATACCGAATCGCAGAGCACATCCAAAACCTTGCAACTGAGCCTGAATAAAAGCTTCAACTGGAAACAGATGACGATCACCACGCGTTTTGGTGGCTACCGTCGTCAGAGCAGCAGTGACAGCGATAGTGACAAAGGTGTCTACGTCGGCTTCTCCCTGTCACGTAATACGCCAAAAGATGCGCAGCTTCGCAGCAGCAACACTTCATTCAGCACCGATTATCAGGGCAGCCAGAACGGCGATGCGCAGATGACGTATAACGCCAGTCAGAACTGGGACTGGGGCAGCAATAACGACCGCGAACTGGGTATTGACGTGGGCGGCACAGATACCGATAACGCTAACGCCTCGGTTCATGGCCGTCTCAATGGCCAGTATGGCGAAGGCGAACTGACCGTTTCCGACAGCTATGACAATGAGCAAAAAACCCATCAGGGCGCAGTGACCGGCAGCTACAGTTCTTCCGTTGCGGTATCTAAATCCGGCTTCTTCTGGGGGCCAGGCGGTACAGGCTCACCGGGTGCTGCGGTAGCCGTGAAGGTGAAAGGCAGTAATGAAGAAGAGGCGGATGCCGCAGATGACGCATTGATCGACGTTTCAGTTCAGGGCGGCGGCGCGGCCCACATGAAACAGAACAGCAAAGCGTTATTCCCGGTGACCGGTTTTGAAGAAGGCAAGGTGTCCGTTGATGAAAGCCGTGATGTCAGTTCAGGTAGCCAGGCCAGCATTACACAGGGCGCAGGCAGCCAGAAATTGTTCCTCCTGCCGGGGAAAATGAAAGTACGCGAAGTGACGATGGAATCGCATTATACCTATGTCGGACAACTGGTTACCGCCACGGGTGCCCCCCTCAATGGCGGCAACATGCTCAATGCCAATGCTTTCAGCAGCTCAGAAGATGGCGGCTTTACCGCAGAAATGACGTCATTAGCAAAAACGCTATATGTCAAAAACGGTGAGCAGAATTACCAGTGCGCAGTCACCGTGCAATCAAGCCGCGATGTCGTGCGTTATGTCGGTAAAACATTGTGTAAACCGGTTCAGCCTGCGGATTTGCCCGCTGCAATTCGAGAAAGAAAATGAAACATAAACAACTTCTGACTGCTTTATTTATTTTACTGAGCACCCTGTTAGTCACGTTGTCCGATGCTCAGGCTGACACGGTTGCTCCGTTGGATCACAGCATCAATACAGAACTGAACATCGCGAAGGGTACCGCATCAACGGTAAATATCTGGACACAAGAAAGCGGCGGATACGACTCGACTAATTCCGGTCGCTGGGGCCTTAACTACTGGGCCTGCACGTCAAGCACCAGCGATGAAAATGGTAAATGCCCAACGGGTAAAGGCGGATATGCCGCCTATCTGCCGGTTTATCTTAAATTTACGGAAAAGCGCAGTGGCGCAACGCAGACTCTCGAATTGCAGGGAACACGCGAAGCCTACTGGTATAACGGAAATTGCGCGATGTATGGCGATCCTAAGCCCATGAATCAAAGCGCACAAAACTCCTGCAGCGGTGATTCAACAGATGGTGTTAACTTAACCCTGAAAATCCCTGCCGCCGAACTCAATAAGTTACCGGTTGGCGGCATCTGGACTGCTCAGCTAAAAATTCTTCTCCATAACAGCAGCGAAACCGAGGTTTATCACTGGGATTCCAACATCACAGTCAATCTCACCGACAACAATAACCAGCAAATCTATTTACCCGAATTTGGCGAAGCCGCACCGCGCGTTGACCTTAACCTGCGCCCGCTGCCCGGCACTAAAGGTAATCAAACGCAAATGAACGGCTCGGCTACTATAGATATGTGTTTGTACGATGGGTATGGC
>NZ_JBFUHK010000166.1:0-2263 GCF_056402435.1 Rahnella sp. P4_A8
CAGCAGGTCATCGTTCAGGCTGATGCGCCTTACAGAATGTACACCCACGATGTATTGAAGCTGTATGTCAAAAATAGTAAGGATGAAATGGTACCACTGGCTTCATTTGTAAAAATCAACTGGAGTCTTACAGCGCAGCAACTAAACCGATATCAGGGCTTTCCTGCCGTCAGAATCACCGGCAGCGCCTCACCCGGCTATTACAGCGGGGCAGCTATGGCCGAAGTGGAAAGGCTGGGAGCCATGCTTCCCGCTGGCTTCATGATTGAATGGACCGGCACTTCACTGCAGGAGCGTTCCTCCGCGTCACAAATGCCTGTGCTGATGGTGCTTTCTGTGCTCGTGGTGTTTATGGTACTGGCAGCCCTGTATGAGAGCTGGGCCATTCCCTTATCGGTGATGCTGGTTGTCCCCCTTGGCCTTGCCGGTGCGGTTGCGGCCGTCTATATAGCGGGTATGCCTAACGATATTTTCTTCCGGGTAGGCATGATCACTTTAATTGGGTTATCTACTAAAAATGCGATCCTGATTGTAGAATTTGCCCGCCAGCTTTACACCGAGGGAATGGATATTTACGAGGCAACGCTGCAGGCAGCACGGCAGAGGTTGCGCCCCATTATTATGACGTCGCTTGCGTTTACTCTTGGGGTGGTACCATTGATGTTAGCAAGCGGTGCCAGTGCTCAGACGCAGCACGCCATTGGTACAGGCGTTTTTGGCGGCATGATAAGTGGCACACTATTGGCCATCTTCTTCGTACCTGTTTTTTATGTTGTTGTGATGAGAAGTTTATCGAACACCAAATCCCATAAAGGGTCCTGATGCGAAGATTATTTCTTCCTGATAAATTCCCATTCACGAAAATAAAGTGGTCGACGTTTTAACCGGAGGAGTGCATGCGTCGTATCCAGAAGATAAACAGGCATTAAGCATCAAAGCATGTAGCCGGGAATGACCGTGTCCTATTTCACTCGTTTACACAGTGTAAATGACAATCAGGTGTTCAAAGGGTTTAAGCTCGCGAGCCAAATCACTAATGATCGCAAGATCAGAACTTATTGCTTCTCGGATGCTGAGTTCCATATCCAAATTTTTTATCTCCAATGAGGATCCTCGACCGAGTCTGTCAGCCAGTCGGATTAATTATAAAATCAGTTACGACGAGGATGCATTACAGCAAATTTGCACTTTTCGTTGAGTCCTGTGGACCTGGATTGCATTGTTCTTTTGTTCCTGGGAGATAAAAAGTGCCATTCTCAGCAGGATCCGTTCCTCCTGGACATCCTGCCCTACCTGGTGAATTATCTGAACTGCCGCCGTCAGAGCCCCTCCCTCCGTCTGCACCTGGTTTACCAGGTTGTGACATAGACCCACCGTTTCCACCATCCGCAGCACCCACAGAAAAAGCGACAAACGCGAAAATACACACAAAAAAGTGTTTATCCATATATGCATCTCCATTATTGAATAGACTCATGCTGACCACATGAATTTTCTAAAATATCCGTTGAATCTGCTCTCATCAATTAAAATATCGTGATGTAAATAATGTCCGCTGTTGGCACGCAGCAGACAAACACGTGACGCTGAAGGTCTGCTATGAGCGGGGGCCTGATATCGTGCCCAAAAAGGTAGGAAAGTCATTTACCCAACACGAATCTGACTTCACTATGCAACTTGTTAAGGACATGATCATTGATAAGAATTTTGATTAACCATTTTGTTTGAGTGGATATGCAAGTCATTACTTGTTATAACTCTTTGAGATCAGGCTAAAATGTAAAAGGTCAGAAAGGATGAACAATACTAATTGGACTTGGGAAACACATTTCAATATAGACAGCTCAGTACTTCTTAAAATTGTGGTGGTAGTACTTCTTTTAGTTTGGGGTTGTGCTGAGCTGCGGAAAAGAAGGAAAAAAAAACCAAATTTAGAAGCTTCAATCTCAAAAGCCAACGCCAGAGAACGCCACGAATGGCGCTATATAAGATATCCATTTAAGGTGCTACAGATTGCATTCACTCTGTATATTTTATGGTCAGTCATTCACTACCTTTTAACATAAATCCTAAACTATTTTTCATCATAGACTTAATCCTATGGCTGATAACTTTTGATTTACTCTGTCCGCTTCTGAAAAAGAGTCGAGCACACCTTTTCCAACCCATTGATATATTATCAGCTTTAGTAAAATCGCTCTGCAGCCCTAGAAAGACCACCGGCAGCTATGGGCGAAGAGCAGACTTTGAATGCGGTTATAGC
>NZ_JBFUHK010000167.1:0-2231 GCF_056402435.1 Rahnella sp. P4_A8
AACGAGACCCGAACATCCGGTGCGGAATCCGAGTATTACGAAACGCTGATACCGCCCCGCGCTGCAGCTAATCAACGTCTTTTTTCCCTGAATGAGCTGGCGCTGCTGCCCGACCTCCCTCTTCTGCCACTCAAAAAAATCCGACATCAGCTTTGCACTCTCCCCGAAGAGTTCCAGCAAATTAATGTGAATATGCTGACCGAAGAACAGGCTCCTCTGTTAAGCGCCTTATTTCTTGGCGGTATTAATCAGGAGGATGCAATCAGATTAATTTCAGCGCGACCGCGCAGAGGCTGGGTTTCTGTTGACGCTTTTCTGAAAGAGGTGAAGAAACAGCGTTTTAGTCTGGAAATCCAAAGCAGCGAATTAAAACCGCTGCTGACGGTACGCAGCCAATACTTCGTCCTCTATACGCTAGGCCGGTTTGAAGAACAGCAAAATGCTATGAGCAGTTTTGTGCAATTCAATCCACAGGATTCAAAAATCAAAATTTATCAACGTCGCTATCGGGTAATTGAGTAAATGGAACAACTTCATCTGGCCAACAGGCTGTTTATCAGGGCTGGTACTACGCCAGAGCACTCACTCTATTGGTTCACGGATAAGGCAGAATGTGACAACGATATCCATTGCCTGCCGGATACCGAACATTTATCAGAACTCGCCACACAACCTGCGGCACGTAATGTTTGTCTGTTCATCCCGGCCAGTGAAATAGTTTTCCGTCAGATCGCTCTGCCTCAACACGCAAACAAAATTACTCGCCAGATGATTGGCCATCTTACTGAAGAAAGTATTGCCAGCGATGTCGATACGTTGCATTGGGTTGAGCTTTATCGAGAAAAACAGACACTCTTTGTGGCGGGTATTGAATCAGATTATTTAAGAAACTGGCTTCGGCTATTTAGCGATGCAGGGCTGACAATAAGGCACATTTATATTGATGCCTTGCTGCTGCCCAGGCATGWAGAAGGCTGGTCGATAATGAAGCTTGATAAGCAGTGGCTCCTTCGACAGTCGGAATATTCAGGCTGTCAGGTTGAGCAGGTATTACTCGATACCCTACTTAAAATCGCAACGCCGGAGACATTACATTACTACGGAGATGAGAAATCGATTTCTCCTGGCTGGGTGCGCGCTGATCTGCCTTTTCATCCCCTGATTATGATGAAGAATAACTGTCCGTCAGCAGTGAATCTGCTGCAGGGCGAGTTCGCCGTGCGTAAAGAAGAATCCGCCTGGGAACGTCATCTGCTACGGGTGGCAACCAGCATGGCGATACTCACGGTGCTAGTGATTATCGGCGCCAAACTTTTCACCTGGTGGCAGATTTCTCAGCAAGAATCATTACTGAAAAAAGAGATGCTTGCACTTCATCAAACCTGGTTTCCGCAGGACAAACACACCCGTAATCTGAAGTTCTATTTTGAACAAAATATGAAAAAGGCACCCACAGCCTTTCTTCCTGCACTGGCAAAACTCACGGCTTATCATGGGCAGAGCCCGCAAATTGACATAGATAAATTAGATTTTCAGCAAGAGACGAAACAGTTCACTCTGCAGATTACTACGGGTGACCGGGCGGCGATTGATGATTTCGTCGAACGTACCGAAAGCGATTTTCACTTTGCCATTTCTAAGTTAGCCACGTCATCAGCGGGTATCACCGCCACGCTAACTCAGCGGAGCAAATCATGAAACAGTGGCTGATGCTTAAAAATGAACGGGAAAGATGGCTGATACTGGTTGCCGCTTTTCTGTTGSCAGTAACTTGCATCTGGTACGGTATTTTAACCCCGCTCAACAACCAGATCGCCCAATCCCGGGCACGGGTCAACACGCAACATCACCAGCTTGAATGGATGATTCAGCAAACCCAGCGTCTCGGGGCACCTTCCGGACTGCGAGTTAAGACAGAAAAGCTGACGGAAGCTATTAACACCTCAGCGGCAGGTTTATCCCTGCAACTTCCTAAGACTACTCAGAATGAGCGGGGAGTCGCCCTAAGCTTTGAGCAGATCCCTTACACCACCCTTTTACGCTGGCTTGAAATTCTCAATAAGGAATACGGTATTCAGGTCGTGGCCATCTCAATAGTGACAGGTAACGGACCAACAGGAAGCGTCAGTGTTCCTCAACTCACACTGCGTTAACGGGCAGATGTCATAACAAGGAAGATATTTAGCATGGACGGAGGATGGCAGCAATTGTCTTATATCACATCATTACCC
>NZ_JBFUHK010000168.1:0-2220 GCF_056402435.1 Rahnella sp. P4_A8
GCCCTGGGAGCACAGTACGGGTGAATATCTGATCACTACCAAAGGTGACCCGAAAAAGGTTAACGCGATTGTTGCACCTTCTGGCGGCATCATCGGAGGCTCACAGAATGTGGGCTGGCTGGCGCAAATTACCAGCGCAGAAGTGATCAACCACCGTTTATGGCTGCGCAACGACCAGGGTGATGTCGTCAATATTGTTGATGCATCAGGAAAGGCGTTACTGAATCAGAAGAATAGCAGCGCCCTTGATGGCAGCCGGATTGAACCTCTCTATGTCAGAAATGATGTTACTTCTGCACAATCGCCACTCGCACTGATTCGTCCTGAATCCGGAAGCGGTAAAAACGGTGCCGGTTTCCTGCGCCCGGATGGTTCGCTTCAGCTCGACAGCAAATGGCAGGATATTCAATCTGCTGACGCAGACGGTAATATCGAACAGTTTATTGTCAGAACGGCTGAGGGAACCGGCGTTGTCGATGCTCAGGGGAAAATTGTTATCCCGCTGACCGAAGACAATATTTCGCCCTTTGTTCATGGCTACGCGCTTGATTATCTGGACGGCAAGCTGACCGCACTGGATCACGCGGGTAAGCATTATGATTTGCCCAACGTATTCGAGATTGAGTCTGTGGGTAACGGCTGGTTCCGTTTTCGCGAAACCGCTGCCGAAGGCGCGCTGTGGGGCATCTTTGATGTCAACACACAGAAAACGGTTGTTCAGCCCTCTTATCAGGATGTGGGTGACTACGCCGATGGTCTGGCGGCGTTCAGAGCACCGGGAGGCTTATGGGGCATTGTGGACGGTCAGGGTAAAATCATTGTTGAAGCGAAGTATGCTAAAGCAAAACGTATTAATTCTGCGCTCTGGCTGCTGACGCAACCGGCCGCTCCTGATCAAGCTGCATCCAGTGTGATTGCTGAAATCATTGGCAATGATGCGAAAGCGAGAGTCGCACCAACGGCGGGGTTATCAGTTACTCAGTTCAGTGATGGACGCATTCTTGCCACCTCTGCCGCAGGGCAGTCCTGGCTTTTGGATCCCCAAGGCAACATTGAACTGCACGAACAGCAAACCCGTATCAGCGCGCTGGGCGATTGGGTAAAATTATCCCGTAAGCCGCAGGAGGGTTATCTTTCTGCGCAAGGAGAATGGCAAATTCAGCCCGTAGCGGAAGCCCAAAGTTCTGCTTTTGTGCAGGGCCGTGCTTTGCGTTCGACGCCGGCAGGGTATGAGCTGATCGATGATAAAGGTGTGCGGGTTGCGGCTATGCCTGAGGGCAGGTGGACAATGCCGTCAGCCAGCACGTGGTCTGTCTCTAACGACCCGCAGGATGGTACGCCAGCGACCCGTTATGTCGACAACACCGGTAAATTAGTACTGACGGTACAGGGGAATGCCAGCCTGATGGTGAATGATCATGCTGTACTGACACGCGCAGACGGCATGAAAACCTGGATAAACGGCCAGGGTAAACAAGCTGAGGGCATTGCTTATGCCGACTTAGGTTTGCCTGTGGATGGCCTGGCATTCGCCAAAACGAACAATAATTACGGTTTTGTCGATGTACAGGGTAACTTTGCCATTGCACCGCTATTCAGTGCCGTCTCACCGTTTGACAGCGGCGTTGCCGTCGTTTCAACGCCTGCGATGTCAATGATGATTGATAAAACGGGTAAACCGCTTGCAAGGATCGATAAGGAATGCGGCATTGCCGTTTTATACGGCGCTGGCAGCGCAAGACAGTGGCCGGTAGCGATGCCGGATAACTGCAAACCGTAGAACGCATTTCTGGCTTTTAAAACCCGCTACGGCGGGTTTTTTTGTGCTAATGTTTAACTGTCATAGTAGTGAACTATCTCAATTGAAAGGATAAATTATGATTCCGCAGATCCCACTTAAATACAGGGATGCAGAGCGCTGGTCGTTTGGTGATACCGAGTCGTCAGCAGACGAACTGGCTAAACGTGTTATTGCAGGCACAAAAACCGCCACCTGTTCAAACCTGGATGATGACCCGGAACCAGAACCTGGCGAAATCTTTGTGGTGGTCGATGGTCGCAATAATCCGGTGTGTGCCGTACAACTGACCGAAGTGAAACAAGTTCCTTTTGATCAGGTGACAGAGCAACATGCCTGGGAAGAAGGTGAAGGTGACCGCACGCTGGCTTACTGGCGCGCTGAGCATCAGCGTTTCTTCGAAGAGTACGAGATGTTTGAAC
>NZ_JBFUHK010000169.1:0-2203 GCF_056402435.1 Rahnella sp. P4_A8
GTTGTCCATGTTATTCGATGGTCAGCTGACCGCCGACCAGCTGGTGAGTATTATTCAGCAAACGACGGGATGGCAGCCCACGACGGCCAGCATTCAGGACGTCATTGCCGCCTGCGCTGGCCAGGTGCCTGCCCCCTCAGTGCTCCCGGAACCCACCGGCAGTACGGAAGGGGAAGGGCAGGCCCGAACTAATTTCAAACGCATGCTGAAAAAAGACTGAAGCCCTCCGGCGTGCCGGAAGATTTGTGGAGAGAACCATGTCATTGATGCTGTTATGCAAAGGGATCATCGGGCTGGAGACGCTGACGGGCAGGGCGCGCAAAAGCGCGGCGGAGTGGTGTTTTCTCATCAGTTGCCTGTTTATCGTGCCGCTGCTGATATTTGACGGATTCAGCGTGCCCGTGAAGATACTCCTGCAGCTGTGCTGGGCCATTGTGGTGGTACGCGCGGCGTTTCTGGCCTCTGAAACCTGGAAGAAAAACCGTAAGTAAAACCGATCATCGCTTTCCGCCGGCCTGCGTGCCGGTTTTTTTTAGGGCTACATCAGGCAGGGAGTGTGCGGTTTTCACATCAGCTGCAGACGATATGACGCTTCCTCGTCGCGGCTGTTCGTTCCTCGCGATGCTGCGGTACGCCTCAGCCGAGTCTGCGGCGAGCGTTGCGGGTTTTTACAGGATAGATTTTTTACCGTTTTTCGACATTCTCAAGACGACTGCCTGGTCGTGCTGGACGGCATCAGAACCCGGACGCATGATAAGAGGAGCGTTTAACCCCGCCGGAGACATGAAATGGTCATTAATCCCCGCTTTCCCAAAGAGCTGATTTTCTTCTCGGATGTCAAAGATGCCGTCGCTGACGCAGCGACTCGTATTTTTCTGACAGGTAACGAAATCTGTCACGATACCCTGGTGGAATGCCTGGCCGACCGGCTGGCTTATGCGAAAATTATTGAAGACAACTATACGGCCGGCGTGATGCAGCAGGCGATTGACCTGCTTGAAGAGAATCGTGGGCACCTCTGAACCGCCCGCGACGAACAGAATGTTATCCTCATTCATCGTCTGACCCCAGGGGCCGGCCTGGCCGGTGTCTGTCCTGCTGCCATTCATTTCGGGTACCGCCCCGGTCGTCGCAGACTACCGCCTCATTTCAAACCGCAGCCGGTTATCCACAGATTCACTGAGTAACTTCGGTATTCGCGGGGGGTAAGTCGGTGTACCTTTCTGCGCCGGTCCTGTGCCTGGCGGCTTTTCACCCAAGGATGTCGCGTTGCTCCACATCCATAGCACCTGACGGTGCCGCCCTGATTTGCTCACTTCCGTGCTATCCCCCCACGTCCTTAACGTTAGCGCCAACCCCGTGCCCGCACTGTAGCCGGGCCGCTGCGCCTGCAAGTGTTCACTCCGTCGTCTCCTTGTATGTTTAGGATGACAGTGAGAAGCGTATACACTCATTGTGTTTTACCTGATGTTGCAGCACGTTCGTCGTCCTGGGATATGAGCCCGAGGGTGAGCATCATTGCGCAACGTCATTCTCAGTATTAACCCGAACAATTGCCGGGGCGTGCAAACAGCCCGTATCTGCAAGGCAGGGAGAACTGAACATGAGTGATAAAACCACAATCGGTATAGATGTAGCTAAAAACACTCTGGAAGTATTTATCGATACTACCGGGCAGCTACTGCATCTGGAAAATTCAGCTGCAGGAATACTTGAATTGCAGGCAGCTCTGAGCGGGCTTTCTGTTACGGGAATAATTATGGAAGCAACAAGCCGGTATCACTGTACTGCCGAGTTAATGCTCAGTGCTGCGGGTCTGCCGGTCGCAGTAATTAATCCTCGTCAGATCAAGAACTTTGCCAGAGCTATGGGGAAGGTGGCAAAGAGCGACCCAATTGACGCGAGAATTATTTGCGAATATGGCCGACGCATGACTCCACAATTCAGACCGGCGAAAAGCGAGCAGCAGCAAGACCTGGCCGTACTGTTGACACGTCGGCGTCAGCTGGTTCAGAACCGTGTGATGGAATCTAACCGTTGCAAAGAACGATGCGGCGCTTATGTTGAACAAGGAATTATGCGGCACATTGAATGGCTCGATGTTGAGATTGATGTACTGGATGCCGAAATTAAGCAGCGGCTACGCCAGGATGACGATCTGGCAGCAAAGCGTCTGTTGCTTGATAAGGTAAAAGGTATCGGG
>NZ_JBFUHK010000170.1:0-2202 GCF_056402435.1 Rahnella sp. P4_A8
ATATTGGTCGATGAGTACGGTATTCCGTTTTCAACACCAGACACGACGCCGATGAGTCTGGTCTCAAAGAATGTATACAACTTTGGTGGAAGCGGAGGTGATATTAATTTGGCTGTATCCGTGTCCAGCCCCTTTGTTGTCGCCTTCAAGTCCGATGTAACCGGTGTTTATGGAAGGCTGAGTAATAATAGTGGTGCATACACACTCACGGTAGGCAGGCTTGCTGGTGGGAGTGTGGGAAATGTCACTGTTTATATTTTTGGTATCGTCATCCCTCAGCCCAAACCGGCGTGGGGGATAGCGATAAACAATGCTCAGGGACAGTGCATACTGACCAATGAAACGAAGGTCATGAATCCACCTATCGCCGTTGGAACGCCGGGTAATCCGGCCAACCTTGGGTACAACATAGATACCACACTCAGCGGGAATTACGCGGTAATGCCGCAGATGACTGGCTTAATGGTAGGTGTCATTCATTCCGGGGGTGCAACGCGCCCTTTCCAGTCACCCATTCAGACCTATGCATACTTCAACGGATCAAGCACTCGATTATCCTCTACACAGACAGTCAGTCCGGGAGGCGATCAGCTTGAGAATGTTGGCTATTCAAATTCAAACGACATGATATATGCAATTGAGGTATCCGCTTATTAATCAATGCATTGTGGCCTACGATCGTTTTTAACGATCAATTTCTATTAATTGATCTATTAAACCAATTATACCGTCATAAATATCGTTGTTATCGTTCCGGTATCAATATTCAAGGGACAGAAAAATGACAAAAATTATGATGGCAATTGGTCTGGCGGTTTTGGTCTCTGGGTGCTCAGGCATCCTTGAGAAGCAGCACCCTGTCTGTAATGGTACGGCGCTCATTGGCGGGCAAGAAACGTCGGTGCAGATTTATGGCGTCCGTCAGGTCGCTAATCAAACTCAATATCAGGCTGGCGATCCGTTCGGCTGGCGCTGGGTCAGTAAAACTAATTTCATCCGCACTACGTGCGATAAATGATGCAACCCTAATAATCTAAAACCCGCTCAGGCGGGTTTTTTTATGCCCGGAGAAAAGCATGTCAGCAGGCACAATTGCATTAACCAACAACTCAGCGGCAGTGACCGGTACCGGTACAGCTTTTACTACAGATTTAAAAGCGAGTGACTTCATTGTCGTTATTGTCGGCGGTGTGACTTACACGCTTGGCGTTAAAACGATAACCTCGGCAACAGCATTAACGCTGATAACTGCCTATGGTGGCCCGACGGCTACCGGTAACGCATGGACAGCGGTACCAAATGCGACGCTGGTAGGCATTACGGCTCAGGTCGCAGCCGATGTTGCAAAAGCCATTCGCGGTTTGAATCTGGACAAGGCCAACTGGCAACAGGTATTCAGTGGAACGGGTACAATCACGGTGACGCTGCCCGACGGGTCTACTTATACCGGCCCTGCATGGAGCAACATCACGACGTCATTGGCTGCGAAAGCGGCTAAAGGTGCTAATGGAGATATTACGTCACTTACTGGTTTAACGACTGCATTGTCGGTTCCTCAGGGTGGTACTGGGGCCATGACACCGGCGACAGCGCGAACTGCTCTGGGCATAACACCAGCGAACATAGGTGCGCTGCCTACTGCTGGCGGAACTATGGCAGGGACGGTTAATAGCACTACTACGGCGGGAGGATTTGTTAAACTGGCAGCTGGTCAGACCGGCGCAAATCCGATCAACACCCTCGGAGCATCATATCTTAACGCCAACCAGTACATGACAATTGATGTATGCGGAACAAGCACCAATATCTTCACTCGCCTTGTGACATGGAACACATCCTTCAAAGTATTTGGCTTCTATGACAACGGTAACGGTACTTGCGACGGTACATGGGTCGGCGGCTCAGACGAACGGTTCAAAGGAAATATAGAGGACTTTACTGATGGGCTCGTTGCTACCTTGAGCTGCAGGCACGTTACGTACAACAAACAGGACGGTAGCCGAGAAATCGGCGTCATTGCCCAAGATGTTGAGAGATTTGCGAGCTGCGCTGTAGTTAATCTGGGGAGAAAAGAATTTGGCAACAGTCGCGTTATCGAGGACTTTAAGGGGCTGAACACAGCCGGGTTCGCTGCAGCCGCACATGGTGACGCCATTACAAGCCTGTTCGAGTTATTAGATTTAGCTCTTAATGATCCAGACT
>NZ_JBFUHK010000171.1:0-2191 GCF_056402435.1 Rahnella sp. P4_A8
TCCGTGCACTGGTTGACGGTCGCGTCGACTCCCTTAGCGTCACGGTAGGGCAAATGGTCAACGTCGGCGACAGTTTGCTGCAGGTTATCCCACCCTGCATTGATCATTACTCTCTGGTACTTTGGGTACCCAATGATGCTATTCCCTATATTTCCCCAGGGGACCGGGTCAACATTCGCTATGAAGCCTTCCCTTCGCAGAAATTTGGGCAGTTCGCCGGCACGGTGTCAGTGATTTCCAGAGCACCGGCGTCACCGCAGGAAATGCTGACCTATCAGGGTGCCCCCAAACCCGCGCTGACCTCCGCAGTCCCTTACTACAAGGTGATCGTCAGACCAGAGAAGCAGACCATTATGTATAACGGTAAACGCCTGAACCTTGAAAACGGTATGAAAGCGGAGAGCACACTATTTTTGGAAAAAAGGAAGATATATCAATGGATGCTATCACCGTTCTACGACATGAAACACAGCGCGTCGGGACCGGTCAATGAGTAGGCTCTCTGTCAAAAAACTGCTCGGCCAGCTCGACATCCGGCTGCGACAACGCGTCCCGCTAGTTCATCAAACAGAATCCTCTGAGTGTGGCCTCGCTTGTCTGGCGATGATCTGCGGCCACTATGGCAAGAACGTCGATCTGATTGCGCTACGCCAGCAGTTCAACCTCTCGGCGCGTGGCACCACGTTGTCCGGATTAACCGGTATCGCCGAACAACTCGGTTTGTCCTCACGTCCCCTGTCACTGGATATTGAAGATCTCAGTGCGCTAAAAGTGCCGTGCATACTGCACTGGGAGTTTAACCATTTTGTCGTTCTGGTGAGCGTCAGGCGTAATCACGTGGTTATACATGACCCGGCCAGGGGCCGAAGGACCATCAACATGGCGGAGGTGTCGCACAGTTTCACCGGCGTGGCACTCGAGGCCTGGCCAGGCGCTGCATTCAAAGCAGACACCGTGCAAAACCGGCTCAGTCTTAGCACGCTTATGGGGAGCGTACACGGCCTCAAAGGGACGCTAGGCAAGATTTTTTGTCTGTCAGTGGTGATTGAAACCATCAACCTTGTGATGCCGGTTGGTACACAACTGGTGATGGATCATGCGATCCCTGCCGGCGATCGCGGTTTGCTGACCTTAATTTGCGCGGGGTTGTTGTTCTTTATTCTGCTGCGGGCGGCAGTCAGCATGGTGCGTTCCTGGTCCTCATTAGTCATGGCTACCCTCATCAACATCCAGTGGCAATCCGGGTTGTTCAATCATCTGTTGCGACTGCCCCTGGGGTATTTTGAACGCCGTAAACTGGGGGATATCCAGTCGCGCTTCGGCTCGCTGGATACATTGCGCAGCACCTTCACGGCCAGTATTGTCGGTGCGATTATGGACATTATCATGGTGGTCGGCGTGTTCGTGATGATGATTTTGTACGGAGGCTGGTTAACCTGGATAGTTATGGCCTTCACAGCCCTATATGTACTCCTTAGGCTA
Source organism: Rahnella sp. P4_A8 (assembly GCF_056402435.1). Taxonomy (NCBI): domain Bacteria; kingdom Pseudomonadati; phylum Pseudomonadota; class Gammaproteobacteria; order Enterobacterales; family Yersiniaceae; genus Rahnella; species Rahnella sp. P4_A8. The sequence continues at coordinate 1,483 of NZ_JBFUHK010000171.1, forward strand.
CTGACCTACGGTTATTACAGGCAACTGTCAGAAGAGTCTTTAGTAAGAAATGCCCGCGCCGGTTCCTATTTTATGGAAACCCTGTACGGGATCGCCACAGTCAAAATGCAGGGGATAGCAGAAAGACGCAGTGCCCACTGGCTCAACCTCGAGATCGATACCATCAATACCGGGATCCGGGTGACTAAGATGGACATGCTGTTTGGCGGCATCAACACCCTTGTCTCAGCCGGTGATCAGGTGGTGATCCTGTGGCTGGGTACCAGCCTGGTAATAGACAACCAGATGACTATCGGTATGTTCGTTGCGTTCGGCGCTTTTCGCGGACAGTTCTCCGACAGAATTGGTTCATTGACCAACTTCCTGCTGCAATTGCGCATGATGAGTCTGCACAACGAACGTATTGCCGATATCGCCCTGCATCCGCAGGAAAACCGTAAGCCGGACCTCCCTTATGAGGCGCGTTTACAGCCGGTGTCGCTGGCAACCTATGCGTTGAGTTACCGTTATGACAGCCAGTCTCCGCCCATTTTCAACGGGTTGGACATCACTATCGCGCCAGGAGAAAGTGTGGCTATTGTTGGGCCGTCCGGCTCAGGAAAGACCACCTTGATGAAGGTATTGTGTGGGCTGTTTTATCCTGATAATGGCAGGGTAGAGGTGAACGGTATTGATATTCAGCAACTGGGTATCAATAACTACCATAAGA
>NZ_JBFUHK010000172.1:0-2186 GCF_056402435.1 Rahnella sp. P4_A8
GTGATGTTCTCATTGCTGCTGGCAAGAGCTGCCGATGTCAGCAGGGTCGTCGCCACGGCAAAAACGCAGGAAATTTTCATGTAAATACCTTAGCGGGTGGCTGTTGCAGTGACATTAAGATTTCCCGCACGTGAAATATCAAATGCAGAAATCCCCTCCAGCAAGATATGGGCCTGTTGTTTTAAACTGTCCGCTGCTGCCGCACTTTGTTCTACTAACGCGGCATTCTGCTGCGTCGCCTCGTCCATGTTGACCACGGCTTTATTGACCTGATCGATGCCAGTATGTTGTTCGCTTGAGGCAAGGGTAATCTCAGCCATCAGGCTGTTGACGCCTTTGACCGCATTCACCACTTCCATCATGGTGGTGCCCGCTTCATCCACCAGCTTAGAACCGACGTTAATCCTTTCAACAGACTCGCTAATCAGGTTTTTAATTTCCTTGGCGGCATTGGCGCTGCGCTGTGCCAGCGTTCGCACTTCACCGGCAACCACTGCAAAACCACGTCCTTGCTCACCGGCACGGGCTGCTTCAACGGCGGCGTTAAGCGCCAGAATATTGGTTTGGAAAGCAATGCCTTCAATGACCGTGATGATTTGTGTCACTTTGCCTGAGCTTTCGGCGATTTCATGCATGGTACTGACGACGCGTTCAACGACGTTGCCGCCGCGTTGCGCCACTTGTGACGCACTTGTGGCCATCAGATTCCCCTGATGGGCATTGTCGGCGTTGTGTTTCACTGTCGCGGTCAGTTCCTCCATGCTTGCTGATGTCTGTTCCAGCGAGGAAGCCTGGGCTTCGGTCCGGCGACTCAGATCCTCATTGCCCAACGTAATTTCGGTGGATGCACTGACAATGCTTTCAGCGGAATTAGCCACCTGGTTGATTAACTGATGCAGTTTCGCCTGCATTCCGCCAAGCTCTGCCAGGACGCTGTTTTGTGGTGCGTTTTCCGCGCCTTTCACTTCACTGAGATCACCCGCAGCAATACGTTGTACCACCTGACCTAAAACAAGCGGTTCTTCACCCAGTGCACGGAACAGGGAACGGATAATAATGCCCCCCAGAATAACCGCCAGACTCAGTGCGACCAGGCTGATAACGATGAAAATGAGGCGGGTTTGTTGATACGCATCTTGTGCGGTATTCAGGCTCTCTTTAGCCCGTACGTTACTGTACTGGAGATAATCATTGGTCGTATTCAGCAGCAGCGCCAACTGAGGTCGTAGCTCGCGATTCATGCGGTCAATCGCTTCAGCTTTCTTCTCTTCAAGGGCCAGATCAACAATATGTTTAGCCACCGGACGGTATCCTTCTTCCGCATTAGAAATCGCGGTCACGAATTGCCGATCCTTATCTGTGACATCAGAGTGTTCTTTGATTGCCGCCTGAAGCCGGTTCAGCGCGGCTGCGGTTTTCTCTTCTGCAGCAGCAACTTGTCTTTTACCTGCTTCGATATCAGCAGCCTCACTGACCAGCACCAGCCCGTAAATATTCAATGAACTGTCTTTTACGCCGCTGAGAATTAAATTCACAGCTGCCTCACGGGCGGAAACCTGCTGTACGTGAGTTTTGAATCTGTTGTTGGCCTGGCTTAACGCGTTGATAGAGAGCAAGACTACTGCGAGAACAATGACGACTAAAACGCCAAATCCCAGCGTAAGCTGGGTGCGTACAGTAGTGTGTTTAAAAGACATAGTGGTAACTCCCTGAAATTGCGATTAAAAAGGTGCGGGCACCTTAAGTTATGACAACATTTCAATCAGTCTCGTGCGTAAAATGTCGTTACCGGAGTAGCCTGTCAGGAAACACAGGATAGAAATCTGTCGGGAAGAAACTGAAGTTGGTCACGTGAACCGAATGAGTTTTAGTGATTAAGTTAACGGCACACTGGCGAGGAAACTTGATAGCAGGGGGCGGACAGCCGGTTTGTTTGTCAGAAAAGTGTGATGTCTGTCAGATTTTTATGCCGGCAATGTTTTCACGCGCTGTTGCGCATAACCTCTGAACGAAAGGCGCGGGCACAGGGCCGTCAGTGTGGCCGTCACGCCGGTTTCATCATCAGAAAAATCATTCCATTTTTATAATCTCAGGCAATGATTCAAGTTTCATATTTTGAAACATAAAGCCCTTAATAACCCTCAAACTAAGCTTGCACTATAGAGTATAGCCGGTGCTATATTCGT
>NZ_JBFUHK010000173.1:0-2145 GCF_056402435.1 Rahnella sp. P4_A8
GCAATCAGACCGATACTATCTAACGCATCAAGGATAAGATCCGGCGACAATGCCTGAAAATTAAAAGCAGAATTGTTCATAACTTCATTCGGGTTAGCCGCACAGAAAAGTGACAATGGGAAATAGTATCATCTATTTTTGGCGGTTCGCATGAAGTTCACATAAGTTTACATCAATCTTTAATCACGCCACGGGCACGTAAAAGTGCAGTTTTAAAGTCATCCTCATAATCTTTCTTTAAACCTGGGATTTCAGTCGTGCTGTCAGTTCCGCGCATTTTCAGGTGATAAATCAACATGTCATCACTCAGTTCTCCCAAAGGTCCCTGATAACCACATTCTGTCGCCAGCTTCTGAATAAACTCCATCAGGTTAAGATCGCAATCTTCTTTCCATGCAGGATGCAGCAGTTCGATCAACTCATTTACGCGATGTTCTTTCATGATATTCCCTTTCAACGTAGTTGCAGACCCTAAAAATAACAGGGTTATTTCTTCAGGGAAAGGACAAGCTGACCGGGTAACAGTTAAACCTGCCTGACCGCAAGGTAAGGCGTTACAATGAACGGAATATAGACATTTTTACAGGTAAATATTATGGGGCAGGATAACATTACCGGCGTGATTTTAGCGGGTGGTCGTTCGAGCAGGATGGGTGAAGACAAAGGGCTGGTCGAAATTAATGGTAAACCCTTATTTGAACATATTGCCGAAAGATTACGCCCACAAGTCGGAGATATTCTCATCAGCTGTAACCGAAACACGAAACGATATGGCCGAAATTTCCAGACGGTCCCTKACATTACACAGGATTTTCAGGGCCCCCTTGCAGGAATGCTTGCCGCATTATCTGCCAGTAAAACCGAGTGGGTACTGTTCGTTCCCTGTGACGTACCAGCCTTTCCGTTAAATCTTACCGAAGCCTTTTTAGCCAAAGCGGCCGGGCAACGGGCAGTTTTTGCCTGTGACCCTGAACGCGGGCATCCGACACTTTGTCTGCTGAACCGTAATCTGATTCCAGTACTGGAAACCTATCTCGCAAATGGCGACAGGAAATTAATGATTTTCTTTCATCAGATTGACGCAAAAGCAGTATTGTTCAACGAATCCACAGCGTTTTCCAATCTCAACACGCCTGAAGATGTGTCACATTGGAAAGCTAATCACCACGATATTTTAATATGATAACTCAACAAATTCCCTTGCTTGGGATCGTCGCTCACAGCGGAACAGGAAAAACAACATTGCTGAAGCAGCTTATCCCCTATTTGCGTCAACGTGGTATACGAACCGGTCTGATAAAGCATACACATCATGATGTGGATGTTGATACTCCAGGGAAAGATAGCTTTGAGCTACGTAAAGCGGGTGCGGACCAGACTATGGTTGCCAGCAGCAGCCGATGGGCATTAATGACAGAAATGCCCGAGCAGGATCATCTAAACCTAGACTATCTTGCGACGCGTTTTGACCGCAATAAACTGGATATGATCTTCGTTGAAGGGTTCAAGCATGAAGAGATCGACAAAATTGTGCTGCACAGGGAAGGAACAGGGGGAATATTGGAACAGTTAATTGATATTCATGCTGTTGCTGTGGCTAGTGATTGTCTATCAGAGACTATTTCAACGACAATTAGCGTCTTGAATATAAATAAGATAGAAGACGTTGGAGAATTTGTTATCAGGTGGCTGGAAAATCAGCAAAAACAGTAGTTTTCGATCTTCTGCCATTACCCAAATTTCCCATAGCAAAAAGCCCCGTACTTTYGTACGGGGCTTTCCACTTATTTGATGCCTGGCAGTTCCCTACTCTCGCATGGGGAGACCCCACACTACCATCGGCGCTACGGCGTTTCACTTCTGAGTTCGGCATGGGGTCAGGTGGGACCACCGCGCTACTGCCGCCAGGCAAATTCTGTTTCATTCATAACGCTCACCCTACATCAGGCTTGCACTACGAACCAATCTCGGAACTTCAGCTGAAAATCTACTTCAAGTCTCTAAAAACACCTTTGGTGTTGTAAGGTTAAGCCTCTCGGGTCATTAGTACTGGTTAGCTCAATGCATCGCTGCACTTACACACCCAGCCTATCAACGTCTTAGTCTTAAACGTCCCTTCAGGTGGCYTAAAGCCACAGGGAAGAC
>NZ_JBFUHK010000174.1:0-2141 GCF_056402435.1 Rahnella sp. P4_A8
ACCGTTGCAGAGGACTATGCCACCACAGAGAAAGCCTCACAGCTGAGTGGCAATAAAGTCTCCGTTGTCGCCGGGCAGGACCTGACGGTGAAAGGTTCGTCCGTGGTCGGTGACGGGGATGTGACGCTGAAAGCGGGGAAAGACCTCAGCATTACCGCCGCCACAGAGGAACAGTCCAGCTACCGGCTGAGTGAGACCAAAACCAGCGGCATGTTCAGCGGCGGCGGACTGGGCGTGACGTTCGGCAGCAAATCCTCGCGTCAGCAAATCAATCAGGACGGCACCACCCAGAGCCAGAGCAGCAGTGCCGTCGGCAGCACCGGTGGCAACGTGAATCTGATTGCCGGTGAACAGGCGCATATCGGTGGCTCGGATGTGATCGCTAAAAATGACGTCAACATCGTCGGCGGCTCGGTCACGGTTGACCCCGGCAATGACATGCTGACCCGCAAACAAATCTACGAGCAGAAACAAAGCGGCCTGACGGTGTCGCTGTCGAGCCCGGTGACGGATGCGCTGCTGATTATTGGTAAAGATATAAGCCAGTCGGGTGACTCCGGTGATAACCGGTTAAAAGCGTTGTATGGAATGGCTGCCGTCCAAGACGGGTGGGCTGCCGCACAAGATGGCAAGGTCGCCAGTCAGCTCGCAGCGTTAAAAAATGGGGATGTCAGTGCCAGTGTGACTCTCCAGGTCAATATCGGGGCCAGTAAAAGCAAGAACACATCCGAGCAGGTGAGTAACCAGGTCAGTGGCAGCACCGTCAGCGGCGGGCGTAATGTGGCGATTGTCGCAACCGGTGCCAACGGGCAGACCGGGGATGTCAGTATCACCGGCAGTGGCGTGACGGGGAATAAGGTCACGCTGGCCGCGCAGAATGATTTACTGCTTCAGGCTGCCAGCAATAACAACAAGCAAACCGGCAGCAACAGCGCCAGCGGCTGGAGTGCCGGTGCACATATTTCATTCGGTCAGGAAACCGGCATCGGTGTGCAGGCCAGCGGTTATATGGCGAAAGGCTCGGAAAAAGGCAATACCACAGATTATGTCAATACGCGTATCAACGGGCAGGATGCAGTCACCCTCAGCAGCGGCAACGACGCAACGCTGAGCGGTGCGCAGGTGATGGGCGACAAAATCACCGCCGATGTCGGGCGCAATCTGACCATTACCAGCCTGCAGGATATTGATGACTACGCCAGCAAGCAAAAGAGCGTCAGCGGAGGTTTCAGCTTTACCTTTGGCACCATGAATGGCTCAGCTTCCCTGAGCATGAATCAGTCGAAAATGAGCAGTGAATATGCCAGCGTGGGTGACCAGAGCGGGCTGTTTGCGGGTCATCAGGGTTATGACATCTATGTCGGCGACCATACGCAACTAAACGGCGCCGTGATTGCCTCGACCGCTAATGCGGCCAATAACAGTCTGAACACCGGGACGCTGGGCTGGACGGATATCCAGAATAAAGCAGATTACAAGGCCAGCAGTGTGGGGATTTCTGCCAGCGGATCGACGGCGGCTAAAACGGATGAAAACGGGAAGGTTATCCATGATAAAGAGGGCAAGACCGATCAGATAAATCAGATGATCCTGCCGATCCCGACGATGGCGATTAGCAGCGGTAATGCCAGTGGTACGACCCGCTCTGCTGTAGGTAACGGAACGATCACAGTACGTGATACCAGCCAGCAAACGCAGGATGTGGGTACGCTTAGCCGAAATACCGACGATGCCAATGGTCATATCGACAAGATTTTTGATAAGGACAAAATTCAGACCGATCAGCAGTTGACACAACTGGCTGAGCAGGTCATGCAACAAACGGCAAGCAATGTTTTAAACCAGTTGTCGGTCAATGCGAAAGACGATGCCGCGAAAAAACTGGCATCAGATGCTGCTTATCAGGCGGCTGATGCAGGCCAGAGGAAAAGCATGGAAGATGCTGCTTTTCTGGCGGTGGATCAGAAATACGGCATCGGCAGTCCGTACTGGACCGCAGCAACGGCTATCAGCGGAGCGCTTGCCGGGCTCACCGGTGGTGATATGGGACAGGCTCTGGCGGGCGGGCTGGCACCTTATCTGTCTCAGGAGGTAAAAAAAGTCACGGGGGACAGCGCTGTCGCTAACACCGTTGGGCATGC
>NZ_JBFUHK010000175.1:0-2133 GCF_056402435.1 Rahnella sp. P4_A8
GTATTTTCATTGTCAGCAGTACTTTGACCATAACCTAACATCTGGTATTCCTTGTCTTTGCTTAATTCATTTAGTTCATATTTTGCAACCATCAGTAAACTACCAGGGTTCACTGCTGTTGAATTAAACATTTCAGTTGTCGTGACATTGGGTAACTGAACCGTATCAAACACATCTATAGAGTTTAACTGGCTCTTGGTAAATCCACTGGTGACTTCGACACGACCATCGGTCATGACACGCGGAGTAATAATAAAGCTGGTGCCGGTAATGATTTCAGCGGTTTCGATCTCGACATCCTCGTCTCCGCTGTCTTTATTCACCGTGCGGGTACGGCCTGAGACGTAGTGCTGAGAATTAGTCATGTTGAGAGGAATGGGGGTGTTATTGCGTGTCACAAACGAACCACTTTGCAGCACCTTACTCCCGGTAAGTGAATACAGGGCATTTAGCTTCGCATCGATACTCAGTGCACGATCAGCGCCGCCAGCGACAGTCATACCGCCCCCTAACATATCCATCATTGACGTATCAATGACGACGCTGCTGCCCCCATCTATGTAAGACATATTCAGGCCAGCACCGTACTCTTCCAATTTCTCTTTATTAAGAGTGAAAATTTTGTATGTGACGACAAATTGCCGGTTATTATCGTCCTGATATTTTTTTAAGACGTCGCTCAGGACTTTATACTCTGACGGACGCCCGGTAAGCGTAACAATGGAGGCATCTTTAAAAATACTGTACATGCCGCTTGAAACATACTTCTCTGCCATGTCTTCGACATCATCCCAGAATGATGATTCGAATTTGGTTTCAGACTTTCCTTCCAGTCCGCCGTTACTGACTGCATCATTAGATAAGTCCAGACTGGCCTCGAACTTATTGTTCTCACCATAAAAATCAAGCTTAATAGCATAGACACTATAAGCATCGATTTTAAGAATATTATTCTCATCCAGATTGGCTTTTACATCGTACAGCGCGGAAATGTAACGCATGAACTCTTCAAAGGTTCCGGTGAAATTGATGCTGTGCGGCTCGATGCTGACTTTGCCGGCATCAGTTCCTTTCTGGCCAGGAATAGCCAAATTCATTCTGTGGCTAACCCCGGTTTGCGCCAGCAATACATCCAGAACGGTATTCAGGTCTGTAGGTTCATAAGAATTTATGGTGACTTTTTTAGCCAGTAAAATCTGACGCGTAGAACTGTAGTCTACTTTCGTGCCTAAATAAGCCGTGTCATATTTCACATAGGGCTTAACCTTCATTTCATCCGCAGACGTCGCGCCAGGTATAGCGTCTTTCACATTGCTACGTGAAAATTGTTTGTTGAAACTTTCTGCGCAACCTTGCAAGAGAAGAAACGCTATCATTAATCCAATTTTGGTTTTCATATCCCTATCCCGAAATAATTCCGTTACATATCATCAATAAGTAATACGTGATTCTTCTGATAATTTTTAATAATCAACCCGTAGTTTTCAGAAGAAAATAGCTTTCCTAACTCTGTCAGAACTTCATCGTCATTGTTTCCCACGAGGGCAATATGACTATAAATTAAGTAATCATTTTTGCTTTGCCAGAGCAGTTTATAACCCGCCTGTTCTGCCCATGTTTTAATTCCCTGACTTAACAGTTCACCACTGTTCAGTGTCAGCGTGACACTCACCGTTGCCGGAGTCAGAACAGAGATACTATCCCCACCAGAGAAAGGATTTCGCGGTGCGTCAGCCGGTTTACTTACAGGGGGAACCGAAGATGAATGTGATAAACTGCCATCTGCATTCACTGTCGCGTACGCACATTGTCCAAGGGCTATGAATAAAATCGTTATGCATCCCGCTATTTTAAATTTCATTTTCCTTCATCCTGAAAATTGTTAAAAACCTATTTTTAAATCATATATCAATGTTGAATTAATCCGGTGGCATGGGTACATGAGCATCCAGTTCAGGTTGCTTTATTGAACTACACCATGAGGTCAGTACAACGGAAAGTGAACTCGGATTAATAACGCTAACACCTTGCCCCGTCACATTGTCAAAAACACCGCTGGTTGCACTGATCACCCAGTAATCGCCGTTGGCATCATCTTTAATAAGATTCACTTGCACGGCGACRCCACTTAAA
>NZ_JBFUHK010000176.1:0-2110 GCF_056402435.1 Rahnella sp. P4_A8
GAACAGGGTGATGGAGTCGGCTTCACTCAGGCCAAGCATTTTGACCAGGTAAACCGCCATGATCCCTTGCAGGCCGTAGTAACCGAAACGTTCCCACAATTCGATGGAGAAGATCAGGTAAAACGCTTTTGGCTGTTTGAAGGCGTTAAGACTCACGCTTTCATTGTTTGGTGTTTTGTTTGCAGTTGACACTCGTACCTCTGTTTATTCCTTCCGGCCGTATGTGGCGGAAACGCATAAGTGGCGCGAAATAAGCACCCTTTGCATTGTTATAAGATGGGATGACGGCAAGTAATGTTCACTATCTTCGTAAATGTGGCAAGGAGTTTGACATATGCTGTTACATTTAACTTATCCGACGTGATTAAACTATGTTCGAAATGTTATGCAGAATTAATGTTTATGTTTTCTAAATAGACAATATGAATATGTTGCACGAATTGTAATCACTACTCTTATAGTGCCATTGTTTTACAGGGAAATACTTAAGTGGTTTATTTGTCTGATTTGGCGTGAATATGTAGTGAATATCTCTGGGGTGTTGTGCTTTATATGGTGGTTTATGAATGGCTTGTTTGCTGCTGAAGACGCAACCAGAACGGCGCACAGTGTAATGTGATCAGTTTCTCGTTTTAACACTAAATTTTCGATTGAAAATAAGATTAATACGACTTATGCCGGTTAGGTGGCGCAGGTATTTACAATTGGCATCACCGGCAGGGGAATATCCTGCCGGAATGAGGGGAGAAAGAATGAAGGTAAACAGGTGAAGAACTACTGATTCAGGGTATCGCCCAGCGTCTGAATCAGACGGTTTGACCAGCTGAACAGCGCCGCAGTCAGCAGAATATCCAGAGATTGTGTTGCCGTATAACCTGCATCAGACAAACTATGCAGCTGGCGTGCATCAAAACGTTCCGGGGTACGGGTCAGGGCGACCACCGTTTCCAGCAAGGCAATCTCTTTTTTGTCTTGCAGATTTTTCGACAGCGTATCAACGGCATCATCGCGATGATTTTCTGCGAATAATTCGTTAATCAGCATCTCATTCCCACCCGCTTCAAGATACAAACGTCCGTGGATCCCGGCGCAATACAGACAACCGTTTAGCTGCGACGTGGCTACGGCAGCCAGTTCACGCCACGCGGCCACCGGCTGCGCACCTGCCTGCATAATATTATTAAATACCGCAGAAAACTCGCTCAGCGCGTCGGCGTCATGCACCAGCAATGTATAGAAAGAGGAAGAACGCGCATCTGGCGCGATTAAATCCAGTACATCCTGCTGATGCTGGCTGGCATTTTCCGGTACCACTTCAGGTAAACGCGACGTCCATTGCAACATCGCCAGTGAAAACCCTTTCTGCCCGCAACCTTCCGGCGAAGGAAATCCTGGCAATACGGCGGCGGCGCGACCACGTAAACCATTCAGAACCGCCAGTACGCGTGCCTGATAGCTGACAAAGCCAATCACTTGCGTAAAGGTCACGATATCGCGTGTGCTGAAACCCACGTCATAAAGCTGATGCAGCATCGGTGCAGTAATCAGGGTTGGCTGGGTTGCGAGTAATCGTGCGAACTGGGTAATGTGGGTCTGGCGGATGTTACTTTCACGGGAGGCGTCAGGGCTGGGAAGCGGGGCGAGACGGGCAGCGTAATGGCTACAAAGTGTCTGTACGCCGCTGACCTGTGCCACCGTCAGCGCACTACTGAGACGGTCATACAAGGATAATGTTTCGGTACGTGAAACCTGCAGATTGTCAGGAAACAGTACCTCATAACAGGCGCGGGAGGCTCTCAGTAGTCGCTGGCGGTCGTTAAGTAACTGGCGAAGTGTCGGGTCAAGTTGAGCATCAAGGCCCAGCAGAAAGCGATCCTGTACCAACGCAGCGTGCGGATCGAGCGGCAGATGACCATATTGGCTGGATTGTGTTTCATGATACCAGCCGCTGTGCGCGGCCTTGCGTTGTTGTTCCATGAACGGGTCCTTTCTTCAAGCCTGCTACTCAGGCAAATTATCAGACCCTATCGTTGCCGATACTGCTGCCGATATAAAATAATGTTAAGCGATAAATCATATCGAAAAGGAATAGAAGAGGGTGGATTTGCAT
>NZ_JBFUHK010000177.1:0-2107 GCF_056402435.1 Rahnella sp. P4_A8
CGCCAAAAGGATGCAGTTGCTGGCAGAAAAAAAGGACTACACTCTCATTATTAGCGCTGTGGGTCTGGATAATTTTGCCAGTGTAGCTCCCGCTTTCGACGGTTTTCTGATTGCGCCACACATTCAGTACAAGGTCTCCGAGATTGAAAAAATTGTCGGGGACTCTCGTTCAATTGCAATTATTGAAAGTCTGCCCTATGCGTCACTCAACGCGGAGAAAGTTTTAGCGTTTGTGATGGAACAGATGCAGGACCGCAGATAGCATCCAGAACCTTCACAATGATGCTACCAGGTGGGGAGACTGTTCTTGCTGAAGAGCATTTCTTTATTATTAATACAAATAAATCAGATATTGATCGCTCAAGGTGGAGTAGCAACGAAAAAAATGTTATTCGCGATCATTACTGGTGGACAATAGAAGAGCTCAGACATACCGATGAAATAATCTTCCCACTCGATTTGATCATTAACATACTTGAAAGCWAGTTAACCGACTCCCTAGTATTTAATGTATCGAAAATACCTTGATTTCCGCCTCTGGCACAGGGCTGCTGTCGCAGCCCCTGATAGCCTCAAACCTCKRGTGATTCATGTGCCTTGAACAAAGAGAGAGCTGTTTACAGGGACTTCCCCTTTCGTGCCAGGAAGTACATAATTGATTGATATTTAAACASCACATGGCGTCTTTATGGATCTCTTCTGAAGTGCGGGGTAACKCTGTATGAATGTRCCGCAAACAAAATCTGAATTGCTTTTAGCAATCGATAAAAATTTCAATAAATTAATYAGTTATCTTAATGCCATCCCCCCCGAACTCACCTTAGATAACTCAATGGATGGACACTGCAAGGGCACGGAAATGAGTGTTCGCGATCTGGTTTCCTATCTGCTCGGGTGGAACACTCTGGTTGTAAAGTGGATCACTTCCGACGGGAAAGGATTGCCTGTTAATTTTCCAGAAACCGGTTTTAAGTGGAATCAACTTGGGCTTCTGGCGCAAAAATTTTACTCTGATTATAGCGAATTGGATTATAACGCGTTAATTACTGAGCTCGAGGAAGTAAAAGATGAAATAGTGAAACTTATTGATGGGCTCACTGATGACGCTTTGTATGCTAAACCATGGTACACAAAATGGACTATGGGGCGAATGATCTCATTTAACACATCATCTCCCTATGCCAATGCTAATGCTAATGCTAATGCTAATGCTAATGCTAATGCTAATGCTAATGCTAATGGCAGATTAAGGAAATGGGCGAAAAATAATAGTATCAGCTTAAAATAAAAAAACTCTGTGAATTTGTCACCTTTACTTTGATGAAAATGCCAGGAGATTAATAATGCTAATCTACAACGTTTTTGGACGACACCTTGGGATCAAACGTGAGGGGGAGCGCTGGCTGGTATTCCGCGCAGACCTGACAGARCGAAAATTTTCCCGGCTTTACGACATCGCAATTCCGAACGATCTGACAGAGGCAGAAATTCCAGGTTGGCTTGATGACATTTTACATGAGGCGGCAACAGAGCGTCATCCGGAGGTGAAGCGTGTCGAATAAGAAATCTGGCTTGCATACGTAAGTATCCCGCTTAACCGGAGCATTCACTAATAGAGATATTTTGTCACGCCATCCGGACACCGCCTCCTCACCATTGACAACTAATACGCTGTGCTGCTTGTCATGTCCGCCTCCGGCACAGTGAGAAGCGGACATCGTTTTTCGGTCAGGATACCTGCTATGATAAATTTTTGATGAAAAGGCATTCAATTGATAGAAATCGGCGAAGGTAATAAAAGGGAGGTGTGATGTTTACCCCAGAGTTTATTAATGATGAACATGGAGAGTTTCTACTTGTAGCCAGCCACAGCCTCGCATCCCCGGAATCTATAAAACTCAGTATTGCGTACAATATTGCCAGAATATCTTACGGACTATCACAGCTTCCATCGCACATTCGAACTTGCCGGGTCGTCTATGATATTAGAGGACAATCAATCCCTGACCAGGTCCTGGCCCAGGTCAGACAAGCGTTTGAGCAGGCAGCCATTGTGGAGTTTAAATGCTGATGGGACTTCAGTTAATTGTAAAAGCAGAGCGTAAGA
>NZ_JBFUHK010000178.1:0-2087 GCF_056402435.1 Rahnella sp. P4_A8
GCACAAAAATGAATTTGTATTCATAAAAATGCTTAAGTGACCGGCATTAACCCGAAGGTCGCCTTTTGACGTGCAGAGCAAAAACTTACTTCAGTTCGTCAACCATGGTGGTGGCGCGGCCGATGTAGTTGCCCGGTGTCATGGCTTTCAGACGCACTTTCTCGTCTTCGGGTAATTCAAGTGAATCGATAAATGCCTGCATACCGGCAGCATCAACACGCTTGCCGCGTGTCAGCTCTTTCAGCTTCTCGTAAGGCTTTTCAATGCCGTAACGACGCATCACGGTCTGGATAGGTTCAGCCAGTACTTCCCAGTTGTGATCCAGTTCGTTCGCCAGATTCGCTTCGTTCACTTCAAGCTTGCTGACGCCTTTCATGGTTGCCTGATAAGCAATCAGTGCATAGCCCAGACCCACGCCGAGGTTGCGCAGTACAGTAGAATCCGTCAGGTCGCGCTGCCAGCGGGAAACCGGCAATTTGCTGGCCAGATGCTGCAATACCGCATTTGACAGACCGAGGTTGCCTTCGGAGTTTTCGAAGTCGATCGGGTTCACTTTGTGCGGCATGGTAGAAGAACCGATTTCGCCTGCAATAGTGCGCTGCTTGAAGTGGTTCAGGGCAATGTAACCCCAGATGTCGCGGTCGAAGTCGATCAGGATGGTATTGAAACGCGCCACGCAGTCAAACAGTTCGGCGATGTAGTCGTGTGGCTCGATCTGGGTAGTGTACGGATTCCAGGTAATGCCCAGAGAGGTAACGAACTCTTCACTGAACTGGTGCCAGTTCACTTCCGGATACGCCACGATGTGAGCATTGTAGTTGCCGACAGCACCGTTGATTTTGCCCAGGATTTCGACATTTTGCAGTTGCTTAAACTGACGATCCATACGGTAAGCGACGTTAGCCAGTTCTTTACCGATGGTGGATGGCGTAGCAGGCTGGCCGTGGGTACGGGACAGCAGCGGAATGTCGCGGTATTTGTGTGCCAGGTCTTTCACGGCATCAATAATCTGTTTCCAGTACGGCAGCACCACATCCTGACGTGCAGTTTGCAGCATCAGTGCGTGAGACAGGTTATTGATGTCTTCAGAAGTACAGGCGAAGTGAATGAATTCAGACACCGCATGCAGGGCAGGGAGCGTAGCCACTTTTTCTTTCAGGAAATACTCAACGGCTTTGACATCATGATTGGTGGTTTTTTCGATATCTTTAATGCGCTGTGCGTCATTAACATCAAAATTTGCCACAATCTGGTCGAGGAAAGCGTTTGCGTCGGCATCAAAAGCAGGAACTTCCTTGATTTCTGCACAGGCTGCCAGTTTTTGCAGCCAACGTACTTCAACCTGCACACGGAATTTCAGCAGGCCAAATTCGCTGAAAATAGTACGCAGCGCGCTGACTTTATCACCGTAGCGTCCATCAACGGGGGAAACGGCGGTCAGTGAGGATAATTCCATCGGTAGCAACTCCTGGGATCTTATTAACAATGAGCGAGAATATTCTTCGCCTGTTCAAACAAGCGATTACGGGAAAACATCAGTTGCAGGCGGCCACCGCCGACCTGGTGCCACAGCACCGCGGAGCGGATCCCGGCCAGTAAAATGGCGCGGACCTTTGCCTGCACTTGCGAATTTTGCAAAATTGCCGGTGAACCGGTCACCTGAATACGCGGACCGGCCGGGCTGACTACGTCGACATAAATCGAGGCCAGAGAGCTGATCATCGTTTCAGATTCCAGTTCGAAATGCGCGAGTTGACGGTCGAGCTGGTCGATACGTTCACCGAGCTGATTCATGGCGGCTTTGTTGGCGTACAGCTTGCGCTCCAGCACCATCAGGCTTAACGCATAACGCGTTAACTCAGCGCCCGGTCCCTGGCGGTTCGCGTTCAGCACGCCCAGCAGCGTCTCAAGCCCCATCTTCAAATTGGCTTCATTATTACCGTAAACTGCCAGCGTCGAGGCCGGATTCATCTCCAGCAGGCTGCGCAGTGACACTGACATTTCTTGCTGTGAGCATTGGCCTTCATGTGCCAGTTGCTGAACCAGGCGTGCTGCCTGACAGATCCCCGCCAAAGCCAGCGTAATGT
>NZ_JBFUHK010000179.1:0-2069 GCF_056402435.1 Rahnella sp. P4_A8
TCTGAAAATTGGTGACGTGCATCAACTTTGCCATACAGGTCCAGTTTATTGCCGTCTTTATTATATATTTCTGCGGAATGAGCTGCGCCTGCAACCAGTAATGCCGGGATAATAAGTGCCAATGCTTTTAATTTCATGATGTATTCCTTTATCATTTAATTGGATATTTGAATTTATTATATATGTATTTTCAATGAGTCAGACTCGTATTAATATTACCTACAGAGTTCCGTGGTTCTGTAGATAAATTATCGGTTTTAATTTTATTATTTATTACTAATTATTTCTGTCGGTATTATCAATATTTCGAATGAATGTTATAGTTAATTTCATATAAAATATGTATTTATAATTATATATTTTTCTGTGGTACTTTATTTCCGGGTTGTGGAATCATCACTGCAATCCTATTTACCCTTCCTTGGTTTTACTTATATTTTTTTTAGTCGCCGTTTTACCCCTGTTAACGGCGTTAGTATGTCGCCCCGCCTGACTGCGGGGCTTTTTTTTGCATAAAAAAACCCATAACCGGCGAAAGTTATGGGCTCAACAAATGAGAGAGAACTAAAATTTCTACGACGAGGTCAGAGAGACTTTCCACAACAACCTGCATAACAGATGTCACGGTTGCGTTATCCGCAGCGGAAACACCGGCTATTCAGGGTACAGCACATAATTTCAGGAGAAGGCTTCTCTCATGGCACAGCTCGTTCCAGTAACTGAACCGCAATAAACGGATATAACGATCAGGAGCGGCGAAACCAGGCCGGATCACTGTTCCCCACATCAATACCGTAAAGACAGCCTGTGGCGAGAAAGCTTTCCAGCAGACGGGATGTATCCTGCGCCCTCTCCGCTGGTGGATAACTGACCTTGCGGTGCGTGATACGTTGCCATAGCGAACGGCGCTCAGCAGTGTGTACAGTGATTGACATACAGGCCTCCGGTTAATCGCAGCTTTAAAATCAAAGCTTTCTTTAACGCTGGTTTCAAAATCGTGGCAAACGATGCCTGCCGCGGGAATGAACGTAGTAAACCTTTTATGAACGACAAACTGAACCAACCATTTTTGCTTTCTTTATGAAGTTTTGAACTATAACTCCCGCAGCCAAACGCCTTCGCAGAACAGTTTTGCACAGGCCAGACTTTGCTGATGACGTAATGCCGGATCTGCGGGATCTTGCGCGAATTGTACCAGCATGCCGGTAAAACATTGCGCGAGCATGACGGCAGAAATTTCTTTGCGGAAAAGTTTGCTTTGCTGATTTTGCACGAGGTTTTCTGCCATCAGGTTGATCAGCAAACGCTGTGTCTCTTGCGCCAGAGGTGGCAGCAAAAACACCTGCTGCGTCAGTTCATTGTTTTCAGCGAAAAAATTCAGCAACTTGCGAAAGCAGAGCGCCATCCGGTCCAGTACCTGATTTTCGGCAACGTCAGGCGCAATCTGTAATGAACGCACCAGTGCAGTCAGGCGTTCACGGAAAAGAACAATATTATTGCCGGTCATTTCTGCATCCTTACTCTCTTACACGTATGCCATTCTAAACGACTTGCTGGCAGGAACAGCCATTTGCGTTTGACCAAATCAGAAAAAGTTAATGACCGTGCTTAACAATTGCACATTGGGAGCGGCAGGCGTAAACCAGTGGATAGCTCACGCAACGGCACCGGGTCGGGTAGACCGTGTCTTGCGCGCAGCACCTGAAGAAGATACCGAATACATAGAGGATAGTCGTATGTCTAAAAATGGAAAAGTGGCTTTAGTGACAGGTGGTGGTCAGGGGATCGGCCGCGCGATTGCACTGCGTCTGGCGAAGGATGGTTTTGCTGTGGCCGTGGTGGATTTTAATGGGGAAACAGCGGAAAAAGTTGCCGAAGAAATTAATCATGCCGGTGGTAAAGCCATTGCTCAGTTGGCGGACGTTTCAGACCGGGAGCAAGTTTTTGCTGCCGTAGAAGCGGCCACCAGGCAACTCGGTGGTTTTGACGTCATCGTTAATAATGCCGGGATTGCGCCGACGACACTGATTGAAGACATCACCCCGGAAATCGTCGATAAAGTTTATAAT
>NZ_JBFUHK010000180.1:0-2046 GCF_056402435.1 Rahnella sp. P4_A8
CCGTATATCACCCAAACTGTTGCTGCCCCGACGCCAAAAATCACACCCAAAGTGTAATCCGTCAGACGGGTGAAAATCTCAATCAGACTGGTATTGAAAAACAATATCAGCCCAAAAATTAACATACTGGCGCCAATAACCTGCGTAACGCGCATCCTTTCTTTTAGGATGATTACGCTGGCCACCATCATACCGACCGGAGAAAGCTGTCCGATAACCTGAGAAGCCGTCGGGCTAAGAAATTGCAAAGAAGAACTAAAAAGAACAAAGTTTCCCAGTAATCCACAAGTTGCAATCAGCACTAAAACCAGCCAACGCGGTCGCCTGAAAATCGCTCTCGGAGGCAGCCTTCGCCTCATGGCCAAAATGCAACCCAGCACAACGGCCGCCATCGAAAACCGATACCAAACCACAGTAAAGGGATCCATCACCACCAGAACCTGCTTCATGGCGATAGGCAAAGAGCCCCAGCTCATGGCAGTAATCAGCGCCAACAGAATCCCGACAGGTGCCTGTGATTTCGTATCCATATCCCGCCAGAATGGGCTAACCAGAATGTAAAAAGCCCCGCAACGAATTGCGGGGCTTACATCTATTTACTAAGACGCGAAAAACTTATTCAGCTTCGATGCTGATGTACTTACGGTTTTTCGGGCCTTTAACTTCGAACTTGACTTTACCGTCAGCCAAAGCAAACAGAGTGTGGTCCTTGCCGCAACCCACGTTGATACCAGCGTGGAATTTGGTGCCGCGCTGACGAACGATGATGCTGCCTGCCAGTACTGCTTCGCCGCCAAAGCGTTTTACGCCCAGACGTTTAGCTTCTGAATCGCGACCGTTACGTGTGGAGCCGCCAGCCTTTTTGTGTGCCATTGTTCCGCTCTCCTAATCTTAAGCGCTGATGCCGGTGATTTTAACGTCAGTGAACCACTGACGGTGGCCCTGCTGCTTACGATAGTGTTTACGACGACGAAACTTAACGATTTTGACCTTTTCGCCACGACCGTGAGCAACGACTTCAGCTTTGATTACACCGCCAGCCACTAAAGGCAGACCGATGTTGATTTCTTCACCGTTTGCAATCATCAGAACCTGATCGAACTCGATAGCTTCGCCAGTTGCAACGTCCAGCTTCTCCAGACGGATAGTCTGTCCTTCGCTGACACGGTGTTGTTTACCACCACTTTGGAAAACCGCGTACATATAAAACTCCGCTTTCCGCGCACTCAACTTTGTATAGTCCAGAGGGCGCTATAAATATTCACAATAGGGCGCGAATTCTACGCAAAAAATCAGCATAAGACAAGTGTACAATGACGACAAAAGAAGAAAAAAAGCGCAGTTCTTCCGATATCATTTATCTACACTGTTTTTCAAGTACAATCCCCTTTACAGTTAGCGCCATGTGCCAATGTGAGCCAGACCTCATTGCGGTGAAGAGAACAACAGCTGAAAAAACACAATGAACCTAGAACAGATTATTGATCTTACCCAGGACGACATGGCTGCAGTCAATGCATCCATCCTTGAACAGTTGAATTCAGAGGTTTCTCTCATCAATCAACTGGGATATTACATCATCAGTGGCGGCGGCAAACGTATCCGCCCGATGATAGCAGTACTGGCAGCCAAAGCACTATCCTACCGGGGCGATAAACACATCAAAGTCGCTGCTCTGATTGAGTTTATTCATACCGCCACACTGTTACATGACGATGTGGTTGACGAATCAGATATGCGTCGGGGAAAGGCCACTGCGAACGCCGCATTTGGCAACGCCGCCAGCGTATTGGTCGGCGATTTTATCTACACCCGCGCATTTCAAATGATGACAGATCTTGAATCGCTTCCTGTTCTGGCTCTGATGGCAAAAGCGGTGAATGTGA
Organism: Rahnella sp. P4_A8; assembly: GCF_056402435.1. Taxonomy (NCBI): domain Bacteria; kingdom Pseudomonadati; phylum Pseudomonadota; class Gammaproteobacteria; order Enterobacterales; family Yersiniaceae; genus Rahnella; species Rahnella sp. P4_A8. Next base: position 1,887 of record NZ_JBFUHK010000180.1, read on the forward strand.
TTGCAGAAGGCGAAGTGCAGCAACTGATTAATTGCAATGATCCTGACATCACAGAAGCCAGTTACATGCAGGTGATTTACAGCAAAACTGCGCGTCTTTTTGAAGCCGCGTCGCAAGCCTCTGCCATGCTGGCGGGCGGAAACAATGAGCAGATTACAGC
>NZ_JBFUHK010000181.1:0-2026 GCF_056402435.1 Rahnella sp. P4_A8
ATCATCCACCGATCCTTTAGCACCATTCAGGCATGTCAATATATCACTACCCCGTATACCTTGCTCGTTAATAGCCCCCTGTCCGTTCCAGATACCCGACCAATGCACACCTCCGGCAAGACGAGTATGAATTGCAGCAACATCTGTTATGGCCATCCTCTCGTTATCCAGGTAGTAGGGAATAAGGTACTTACTCTCTGTTTTATTATGATTGAGCGTATCTTTCCCGTTTGAAACGAAAGCATAATCTGCAGGATAATCATTGTTGATCCTGAAACTCTTATAGCGTACGAAATATTCTCCGTCATCACTTTGGAGTGTCCAGGCTGCAAGCCGTTGCTCACTGCCATCAGCATCGCCGAGCAACAAGGCTTCTAAGTGTATGACTTCCATATGACGATGAGGAAGATAAACAACTAATTCATGCCCTTCCCCCCCCGTGCTGTTGTTGCTGGTATTACCTTCAGGTCCGTCTGAAGCGCGGGGGAAAATAATCGTGCCAACCCATAACTTTTGATTTTTGCTGGCGGCCAGTTCAATCAGTTCATCATATAAAGAGAGATTTCGCGTCGAGCTCGTCATTGCTGGCTTACATTTATAACGCTGCTCTTTCAGGGAGACAGGCGTACCTGAACATGCCGTAATTGCCGGGAAAGGGTCGCCTTTCTGATAGGGTTTCGCATTAATGATGGGCAGGCCCCAGTCTCCTTCTTTACCGCCACTCACCCAGCTGTAATTGGCTTGTGTATCATAGTGAAGGTAGTGTTCTGAGAAATCAAAATTGTCATCTGTTATCTCCGGTAAACGCTGGGCAGGAACCTGTCCGGAAGAGGATTCTATATACATAATATTTATTGCAATTGGCAGGGAGTTTTTCTCCTCATAGGAATATTTGTCACCACTTCGGGTATATCCAAAAAAATTAGCAATAGGCAACGCAAGGGGCATATCCAGCGGTTGTGCTGTACCGCCACCGCTATCAGATTCAGCAAATTTGAACACGCCTCCTTTAGGTATCGTGGCCGAAAAGCTATTAACCGATACTATATTCAAGAAAATGAAAAGCAGAATTATTTTTTTCATCATACACCCCTTTAAAAAGAACCACTTGCGCCCATTTTCCCTAATGTATCCGAAAGGGCGAACAGTGCTGCGAAAACCCAAATCACACAGCCACCCAGTACAAGTGTCGAAAGTGATTTCAATAGCCCGGCTAGTTTTTTAATATATTCCTGAACATGTTCTCTGGACTTCGCTGAAACAGAACTAAGCACCTCATTAAATGAAGGTAATTCTGCATACAAGCTAATGTTAAGCAGCGTTTCAGGACCGAATAATCCTGTATTCAATGCATCCCCGTAACCCAGCCCAATAGCCATTTTCTCGCGCATGCCATTGATATGATGCTTCAGCCATCTGTTAGAGTTTAAGAGGATAATGGCGAGTCCGTCATTTAAAGGAATGCCATTTTTTAACATCAACGCAAGGTTGTTTATAAATATCGAGGCGACAATTTGTTTATAGGTCGAAAAGGGAAGGATCCGATCCAGAAATTTATTTCTGAACTGACCGCTAAAGTTGGAAATAATCGTCTTAATGAAAAAGACTGTCACCGTAATAACAATCAGTATATAAATCCACAGGCCGGCCACCAATGCTTTCCCGAAGGTATATAATGATTGTGTCACGCCAGGCCATTTGTTGACGGGAACGACACTTTCGAAAGCCGGGAAAACTTTCATCGAATATCCTGCGATGACAATAAGAGAAAGAATCATCATAATCACCGGGAAAAGCACGGCGGAAATAAGTTTGCTTTTCAACTCACTGTTATAGTTTATGACATTGACGAGCGTCATAAAGCCATCAGCCAGACTGCCGCTCTGCTCGGCCGCGTGAATAACGCTAAGTTCACTTTGGGGAACCAGACCATCAAACATAACGGCAATGGAGGCACCTTTAAGACCTGCCTTCATATTATTGGTTAACACGGAAATATTCTTCGCAAAACCCGGGCCTAACAGGC
>NZ_JBFUHK010000182.1:0-2020 GCF_056402435.1 Rahnella sp. P4_A8
GTATGGCGCCAGACGTCATAGCCAGAACGGGTGGCTGAAAGAGCACGTTCAAGGTCGGCGGCGGTCGCCAGCGGCAAGCGGCCGATGGTGACTTCGGTTGCCGGGTTAATCACAGCGACGGTGTCGCGATTGCCCGCTTCAATCCAGTTACCGTCGATGAAAAGATAAAGGGGATCGTATTGATGATTTTGCATGGTCGTTATCCTCAGCGTGTGCGTGTTTATGTAATGTCATTCGGCTGAGGGGATATTAAGTTCAGCGTACATAACTGATAAGATGGCTTCTCCCCACAATAGCTATGCAAGAAATGCACAGATGCAATCAGAGAAATTTGCCGAGTTCCTTGGAGTCTTTGTCGATGTCGCCCGTGAGAGCAGTTTTTCGGGTGCTGGTCGCCGTCGCGGACGCACACCCTCCTCGATAGGACGGCAGATTGATGCACTGGAAGCTTACCTGGATACCCCGCTCTTTTTGCGGTCTACACGGCATTTAACCCTGACCGATGCTGGGGAAATACTGCTGATTCGCGCCAGACAGATCCTCGATTCACTGGTGGATACGCAGCAGGAACTGGCGTCGATGAAGGGAGAAGTAACCGGCGTACTGAGAGTGGCGTGTTATCCCACATTTGGTAAACGCTATGTGCTGCCGGTGATGGCAAAACTCTCTCGCCAGTATCCGGACCTGAGCCTCGATTTGGATCTGACCGAACGGCTGGCAGACCCCGTTGCTGAACGCCTTGATGTTGTCATCCGTATTGGTGATATGGCCGACAGCACGTTGATTGCCAGCAAAATAGCAACGCAAATACGTGTGCTGTGCGCAAGCCCGGCCTACCTGGAAAACGCGGGGATTCCCACCTCGCTGGATGACATCGCCTCACATCGTTTAATCGATAAGCTGCACGGTGCGGATCTGCTTTGCTGGTCGAGTGTGATTGGCCATCCGGCCAGAGAAAACACTAGCCAGCCCATGTTTGGCTGTGATGATTTCGAAGCGATGCGTCAGGCTGCGGTTGAGGGGCTGGGGATCGCGTTCCTGCCGGACTGGGTGGCAGGTGATGACATTAACAGTGGCGCGCTGGTACAACTCTTCCCGGAAATTACCTCACATCTGTATGTATCTACAGGAATATATGCTCTACGTGCGTTACGCAATCCGCCAGCCAGAGTTACGGTATTTCTCGAAGCATTGCGTGAATTCATCGGACACCCTGCAAAATGGTCAACACGTCGCTGTCAGCTCTGACGACGTAAGCAAGATTGCCATTTTACACTATACGAACGTCCGCTGTTCGCTCACAGCTGACAGTCCGTCCGCACACGCTGCTCTGTGCCAAAAGCGGAAGTCGCAACCATCACAATATGCTAACTTTGGGGAGGAGAGATGCCAGCATGACTGCCAGTATGAGCAAAACTCAAACGCATCAGAATTAACCAACCGGCCAACGTTAAAGGAAGATGTATGTCTGTTGATAATATATCCAGAATGGGTACCGCCAAAGTGGCACTTTTTGTGGATGAAACAGGTCATCAGGTAGTCGAGAAATTTCCTGTCAGTGATGTGGAGTATAGTTTTTATCAACACGCAGCCAAGAGTCTCGCTCAGGTAGACATTGTCACCCCAAAGCTCTTGTTCGCCGATCCATCCTTACGCAAGTTGAGACTGGAATATATCCCACATCAAGTTGGTCAGGACGCAGTTGCAGGAGATGACGTGTTGTCATTTCTGTCTCGCTTGCATTGCTATCCACCTGACCCTTCGTGGGTTTATCACAATCACACTTGGTCAGAATCAGCGCTCGAAAAATCGCTCAATCTTTTGGCATTACCTGGCAGATCAGCACAACAGTTACGGCATTTCCAGCAGGCAAGTGATGCTCTGTTTAGTGGTCAGTGCTTAATTTCAGGTGATAGTAATGCCGGTAATTGGGGAAAAAGGGATGACGGTGATTTAGCTCTTTTCGACTGGGAGAGGTTCAGCATTGGAAGCCCAGCAATTGACCTTGCCCCCCTAATAA
>NZ_JBFUHK010000183.1:0-1996 GCF_056402435.1 Rahnella sp. P4_A8
ACGTATAATCATTGACGTAATTTGAGCCAAAAGCGGACGAGAGCGTCTGATTAATCTCTTCAAAAGAAACGCCCATAGCCTGTGCTTTTTCACGGTCAATATCCAGTGTGGCCCTGGCGCCTTCAGCAAGCCCATCAGGGTAAACATCCGTGACCACCTGACTTTTAGCCGCCAGATCCAGAAGTTTTTTCTGCGCGGAGATGAGCGCTGCATAACCGAGCCCCGCACGGTCCTCCAGATAAAAAGTTAAGCCGGAAGACGTGCCCATATCCGATATGGCGGGCGGCATAATGCTCATCACAGAAGCTGCCGGTTCCGCGCTCATGGCGGCCTGCGCGTAATTTGCTTCCCTGGCTGCATCTGTACCCTGGCGCTCGTTCCATCCTTTGAGGGTGGTAAATGCCAGCGCCGTATTAGGTCCTGATCCAGAAAAACCGAAACCAAATATCGTAAGATTGCTCTGAATGCCTTCCCGGGCAGCAACGAGCGATTCATAACGATGCATGACTTCCCGGGTACGCTCTTGTGTGGCATCCGCAGGAAGCTGTACTGAAGTCATAAAATATCCCTGATCTTCATCTGGAATAAAGGAGGACGGAAGCGCACCTAGCGCGGCAAACAGGACCCCACAAAGGAGAATGTAAAGCACCATAATTCGGCCGGTTCGCTTTAACACAAAACGCAAACCGGATTCATACCTGATAGAAAGTTGGCTAAAATGACGATTAAACCAGCCCGCAAACCCCCGTTTCATGGTGCTATGCTTATCAACCGGCTTCAAAAGAGAGGCGCAAAGTGCCGGCGTCAGCGTCATGGCAAGAAAAGCAGAGAGTAATATCGGCACTGCCATTGAGAGTACGAACTGCCTGTAGATAACCCCAACCGACCCCGATGCAAAACCGATAGGAATGAACACGGCGGTAAGAACCAAAGTTATGCCGATAATGGCCGGAGTGATTTCAAGCATAGCCTTTTGCGTTGCTTCCCGCGGCGATAGCCCTTTTTCTGCCATCAGACGCTCGACATTTTCAACCACCACAATGGCATCATCCACGATGATCCCAATAGCCAGTACCATGCCAAACATCGTCAGCACATTGATTGAAAAACCACTTAGAAGCATGACGGTGAAGGTGCCCAGGAGTGCAACAGGTGCCACGATGGCCGGAATGAAGGTATAGCGCAGGTTCTGCAAAAAAAGCAACATTACCAGGAACACCAGCAGCATAGCCTCAAAAAAAGTCTGTATTACCTTTTCTATCGACAGCTTAACGAAGGGGGCGGTATCAAATGATACCGAGAACTCCATCCCCTCTGGCAGTACGCTCGACAAAGTCGTAAGACGTGTTCTGACCCCCTTGGCTGTAGAGACGGCGTTGGCACCGGTTTCCAGCTGGATCGCCGCAGCCGTGGCCGGTTTGCCATTTTCCTGTATGGCAAAGGCATAGCTTTGCAACCCTTGCTCAACGCGGGCAACATCGTTCAGCCGGACGCGTGAGCCATCGGTATTTTCCCGTAGCATGATGTTTCTGAAGGCCTCAACGGAAGAGAGCTGCCCATGCACCATCAGCGGGTAGGTAACCCGTTGTCCGGATATCGCAGGTTCATCACCCACCCGGCCTGGAGCTATGAGTGCATTTTGCTGGAGGATTGCCGTCGAGATATCATTGAAAGAGAGTCGGTAACTGTACAGCTTCATCGGATCGACCCAAATACGCATCGCTTTTTCGGAACCAAAAAGTTGCACTTTTCCAACGCCGGAAACACGGCGAAGTTCTTCCGAGACGTTACGAGCAAAATAGTCACTCAGGTCTTCTGCACTGTAGCGGCCGGAAGGTGACTTAAGACCGACTATCATCAAGAATGCAGAGTTGGCCGCTTCCACCTGAACTCCGTTTTGGCGGACGGCTTGTGGCAACCTTGGTTCCACCGCCTTAAGCTGGTTCTGCACCTCTGCCTGCGCCAACTGAATATTGGTTCCGGGTTGGAATGTCAC
>NZ_JBFUHK010000184.1:0-1969 GCF_056402435.1 Rahnella sp. P4_A8
GTGCTGATTGTCACCAAGCTGGACCGTCTTGGGCGTAATGCCATGGACATAAGAAAAACAGTTGAGCAACTGGCGGCGTCAGATATTCGCGTTCATTGCCTAGCCCTGGGCGGGGTGGATCTGACCAGCCCGGCAGGAAAAATGACCATGCAGGTCATCTCTGCTGTGGCGGAATTTGAAAGAGATTTGCTGCTTGAGCGTACGCACTCTGGTATCGCGCGAGCAAAAGCAGCTGGAAAACGGTTTGGACGTCCTTCAGTACTGAAGGAAGAACAGCAACTTACGGTGATTGCACGGATTAACGCCGGAATAAGTATCAGCGCCATTGCGCGGGAATTTAATACTACCCGGCAAACCATACTCCGGGTAAAAGCAGGGCAGCAATAATCCTGAGTGTAAATACAGCTCAAAACCTCTTAGCTGGATGGTCTGCTATGTGCCAAAAGCAGACATTACTGGCTACCAGAAACTGGGGCATGGCTCGAAAAAAATCACAACCAGATAGTTACTTTCACTCCTGACGGTCATTCGAAGTGAGATACGTAATGTCTTAAATGACTACTATAATCGTCATTTAAGACGTTTCTTTCTCACTTATGATTCTCTCATCGCATCAAAGGTGACCCAAAGGAGTCTGCAATGAGTCTCGTAACACAACCAGGTAAAGGCACTGCCGTGATCACAGGTGCATCCACCGGTATCGGTGCTGTTTACGCCAGTCGACTGGCGCGCATGGGATACGACCTGATCATTATCGCCCGCAACCATAACCGCCTGAATCAGATGGCAAGTCATATTACTGCTGACACCGGCCGCAATGTGGAAGTGTTGGCAGCCGATCTTGGTGATGCCCAGCAGCTGGCAGTTGTGGAGCAGAAACTGCGTGCTGATGCCAGCATCACACTGCTGGTGAACAATGCCGGTGTCGGAACTCATACGCCCTTGTTGTTGAGCGATGTCGATCAGATGCAGGCGATGATTAATCTCAATGTCGTCGCCCTGACTCGTCTGACTTACAGCGTGGTTCCTGGTTTTGTCGACAGAGGTGCAGGCGCCATCATCAATATCTCATCGATTGTCAGCCTCGCGCCGGAACTGCTTAACGGCGTGTACGGCGGCACAAAAGCCTTTGTGCTGGCATTCAGTCAGTCACTGCATCATGAACTCGCCGAAATGGGCATCCACATCCAGGCTGTGCTACCGGGTGCAACGGCAACGCCGTTCTGGGATAACGGCGGCTTACCCCTCGAACAACTCGATAAGTCGATAGTGATGAGCGCTTATGACCTGGTGGATGCGGCGCTGGCGGGTTTTCTTAACGGGGAACTTGTCACCATCCCGTCATTGCATAACGACGCTTACTGGCAGGCGATGGAACGCAGTCGCCAGGCCATGATTCCGCAACTGTCCAGTAATGTACCCGCCGACCGTTATCGCGTCGGCCTCACTCACTAACATTATATTTAGCCAACAGGAATAATCGTATGAAACTGACAGGCAACACTATTTTTATCACTGGCGGCACTTCGGGTATTGGCCGTGCGATGGCAGAAAAATTTCATCAACTGGGTAATCAGGTGATCATTTCGGGCCGTCGTAAGTCGCTTCTGGACACAGTTACCGCTGCCAACTCTGGGATGGACTCCGTGATGCTGGATGTTACCAGTGCCTCAAGTATTAAATCGGCGGCGCAAGAGGTTCTCTCTCGCTATCCGGCACTTAATGTGGTGATCAATAACGCTGGCATTATGCCATTCGATAACGCCTCTGCCGAACTGGATGACGACATGGCCACCACCTTACTGGATACCAACCTGTTGGGCACKGTTCGGGTTAGTTCAGCATTTGTTGAGCATCTGAAACAGCAACCGGATGCGGTATTGATCAATAACAGTTCGATTCTGGCCTTTTTACCCCTGGTGACCAATGCACTTTACTCAGCAACCAAAGCGGCGATTCACTCTTACAC
>NZ_JBFUHK010000185.1:0-1947 GCF_056402435.1 Rahnella sp. P4_A8
TTGAAAAACTGAGCAAAAGCGGTGGCCGTAACAACAATGGCCGTATCACCACCCGTCATATCGGTGGTGGCCACAAACAGCATTATCGTCTGGTTGACTTCAAACGCAACAAAGATGGTATCGCTGCAGTGGTTGAGCGTCTGGAGTACGATCCGAACCGTTCCGCGAATATCGCGCTGGTTCTGTACAAAGACGGCGAACGCCGTTACATCCTGGCGCCGAAAGGCCTGAAAGTGGGTGACCAGATCCAATCTGGTGTTGATGCTGCAATCAAGACAGGTAACACCCTGCCTATGCGCAACATTCCAGTAGGTTCAACGGTTCATAACGTAGAAATGAAACCAGGTAAAGGCGGCCAGATGGCTCGCTCAGCCGGTGCCTACGTTCAGATCGTTGCTCGTGACGGTTCCTACGTAACTCTGCGTCTGCGCTCTGGCGAAATGCGTAAAGTTCAAGTTGATTGCCGCGCCACCTTAGGTGAAGTCGGTAACTCTGAACATATGCTTCGCGTTCTGGGTAAAGCAGGTGCTGCTCGTTGGCGTGGTATTCGTCCTACCGTTCGCGGTACTGCGATGAACCCAGTCGATCACCCACACGGTGGTGGTGAAGGTCGTAACTTTGGTAAGCACCCGGTAACTCCATGGGGCGTTCAAACCAAAGGTAAGAAGACCCGTAGCAACAAGCGTACTGATAAATTCATTGTACGTCGCCGTAGCAAAAAATAATTAGAGGATAAGCCATGCCACGTTCTCTCAAGAAAGGTCCTTTTATTGACCTGCACTTGCTGAAGAAGGTAGAGAAAGCGGTGGAAAGCGGTGACAAGAAGCCTTTGCGCACTTGGTCCCGTCGTTCAACGATCTTTCCTAACATGATCGGTTTGACCATCGCTGTCCATAATGGTCGTCAGCACGTACCAGTATTTGTTTCCGATGAAATGGTCGGTCACAAACTGGGTGAATTCGCGCCGACTCGTACTTATCGCGGCCATGCGGCTGATAAAAAAGCTAAAAAGCGCTAAGGTAGGAGGAAGAGATGGAAACTATCGCTAAACATCGCCACGCTCGTTCTTCTGCTCAGAAGGTTCGCCTTGTTGCTGACCTGATTCGCGGTAAGAAAGTGTCGCAAGCTCTGGAAACTCTGGCCTATACCAACAAGAAAGCTGCTGGTCTGGTTAAGAAGGTACTGGAGTCTGCCATTGCTAACGCAGAACACAACGATGGCGCTGACATCGATGATCTGAAAGTCACGAAGATTTTCGTAGACGAAGGCCCAAGCATGAAGCGCATTATGCCGCGTGCTAAAGGTCGTGCAGATCGCATTCTGAAGCGCACCAGCCACATTACTGTGGTTGTGTCCGATCGCTGAGACTCTGGAGACTAGCAATGGGTCAGAAAGTACATCCTAATGGTATTCGACTGGGTATTGTCAAACCTTGGAACTCTACTTGGTATGCAAATACCAAAGATTTCGCTGACAACCTGGACGGCGACTTTAAAGTTCGTCAGTTCCTGACTAAGGAATTGGCGAAAGCTTCCGTTTCTCGCATCGTTATCGAGCGTCCAGCGAAGAGCATCCGTGTGACTATTCACACTGCTCGTCCTGGCATCGTTATCGGCAAGAAAGGCGAAGATGTCGAAAAACTGCGTAAGGTCGTAGCGGATATCGCTGGCGTTCCTGCGCAGATTAACATCGCCGAAGTCCGTAAACCGGAACTGGACGCAAAATTGGTTGCTGACAGCATCACTTCACAGCTGGAACGTCGTGTTATGTTCCGTCGTGCTATGAAGCGTGCAGTACAGAACGCAATGCGTCTTGGCGCTAAAGGTATCAAAGTTGAAGTAAGCGGCCGTCTTGGCGGTGCTGAAATCGCGCGTACTGAATGGTACCGTGAAGGTCGTGTTCCGTTGCACACTCTGCGTGCGGATATCGATTACAACACATCTGAAG
>NZ_JBFUHK010000186.1:0-1947 GCF_056402435.1 Rahnella sp. P4_A8
ATCTAAACTGTCTCCGGTGAGTGAAGGCCTGATCCGCCAGCAGTTGCAGGTTGCGGAAGGATTCGTGGATGGTTGTCTGGCGATGACCGGCGCGGTGCTGGAAATGGACGCCTACACCCAGAAAATTAGAGTGGCGAAAGTCGCTTAAAATAGTTCTAGTGCGCTACGCAAAAACTCTTGTAACCTGTTAAGATTGGTCACGTAGTCACAAAGCTTAGACAATCTGAGAACCTCGCTCCGGCGGGGTTTTGTCTTTTATGGGCATATGATACGTTGATCCCGTTGCGGTGAATCCTACCTATGCGGTAGGGCTAATAAGCTATGCCCTCGTAGTGAAGACAGCGAACCACGGTTAGCTCACCAACGGTTCACCGGGAGGCACCCGGCACYGCAACAACCAAATAATGCTTTTCAGTCWGCGAWGATGGGATMACCCGGAGTGTCTGGAAAGCACATTTGCATGAGCGTTGCTGGCAAAATCTGCTGTAATGCCTCATATGTTTTGTATTCAGCAAGAATGCAAGCCTGTCGAAACAAACTCATCATCAACTTTAGATAAAGAAGACACTTCATTACGTTATGCCCTCTAGTATAGGTTTCTCTTGGTATTTAACTCATTGGAGGCGTTGTGAAGAGAAGGGTTTGGTTCGCTTGGCTATTTATGGTGGCATCTTTTGGTGGGTATGCGGAAGGCGTTCACCACATAGACCGAAAGCTTGCACATGGTGCAGTGCCCCATTTCAACATTATCGACACCTCAGAAACGCCTGACGAACATATTAGTGAAAAAATGCATGAAAAAGCCGTAAGACATTGAAATATTAAAAATCAATACAAAACCTCGAAGAAATGCGGTTTTTTTGCTTTCTGAAGGTTAGAAATATGCACCAATAAACGGATAGACCGCAGGCATCAGCCAATGCAGCAGTCATGATGCTGCCCTGAGTCGCAAAGTAACGCGAGCCCGTGTAACTACGGGTCAAGATTTCTATATCAAAAAAGTTCCGATAAAGCAGCGCGCCAGCCATACGCGCACCGGTTATTAGCGGCAAGGAGCGACACAAGACCCAAGGGCATGAGCGCGGCCACAGCGAGAAATGGCAAAGAATTCCTGCATAGCCTGAGCGTAGTTTTCTCTTTTTRTGCTGTATGTTATTTTTATGTYGTTGCGGTGAATCCCCCTATGCGGTGGGGCCTAAACAGCTTATGAACTAGGTAGGCACAGAATGCGCGAACCAAGGTTAGCTGGCYAAAGGTTCACCGGGAGGCACCCGGCACTGCAACAGCCAAATTAGCGGATGAGAAGTCCACTACTACAGCATGGACGTGATCAGTTTCTTCGGCTTTTTGGATTCACCAGTTTGCAATAGCTCAAGAAGCTCGCCTTTGGTGACTTTACGGCCGCATGATGCACAACGAACGTCAGAGAATTTAGCTTTCAGATTAAAGTCATTTGGGTAAATGAGAAATTCGCATCGGCAAATGGAGCAGCTAAACTTCTCCAGAACACTCTCAATATGCATTGAATCATCCTATTTAAAATAATGTAAATTCAATAAAATAAAGAAAGGCCCTCTTTTGGGAGGGCTCTGATATATATGCAAATGAAAATGTACTCCTGAGTCTTGCTTTAGTAAATCTCATGAGGAAGTAAAAAATAGCCCTCACCATCGTTCGTTTGCTGGATGCCTGCTATCTTATGTAAAACATCACATGGGACCATTGGCATGAAGCTACTGAATAACGAATATGAATACAGAGAATGGGTAGTAAAAGGCTACCTTCATTTGGATGAGGAGTTTCCTTCGGTTTTCGAACCTGACGAGCTTGAAAGAGAAATTCTGCGTCAGGCACCCAAAGAATTCCCTTGCCTTGCACAAATTGTAGAAGGTGAGGGCGGTTACTCCCTGCAGTCTGTTCAATTCATATATCGATCCCAGATAGAAG
>NZ_JBFUHK010000187.1:0-1935 GCF_056402435.1 Rahnella sp. P4_A8
GTGCCTTGCTGCGACAGCCGGAACATTTCATTTCTCGCGGGGAACTGAACTCTCTGATCCACAACGTGACCAACAATCTGGTGAATATCGAAGATAAAACCGGTGAATTCCTGCTGCGGTTGGACGATGGCCGCGTGATTGATACCAAAGGCTGGGCAGGCTGGGAATGGACGCACGGTATCGGACTTTACGGGATTTATCAGTATTATCAGCAGACTGGTGACGAAAAAATGCGTGCGGTGATCGACGACTGGTTTACCGCGCGTCTGGCGGAAGGCACGCCGACCAAAAACGTCAATACCATGAGCCCGTTCCTGACGCTGGCTTATCGTTATGAGGAAACCGGCAATGCGGCATGGCGCCCTTATCTGGAGCGCTGGGCGGAATGGGTAATGTACGAAATGCCGCGCACTGATAAAGGCGCGATGCAGCACATCGTTTATAACAACGAAAATCACCAGCAAATGTGGGATGACACGCTGATGATGAGCGTGTTGCCCCTGGCGAAAATAGGCAAGCTGCTGGACCGTCCGGAGTTTGTCGAAGAAGCGACGTATCAGTTCCTGATGCATGTGCAGTATCTGATGGATCGCGAAACCGGTCTGTGGTTCCACGGCTGGACGTTCGACGGACATCATAACTTTGCGCAGGCCCGCTGGGCGCGTGGCAACAGCTGGCTGACCATCGCGATCCCGGAATTCCTCGAACTGGTGGATTTACCGGAAAATAACGCCACCCGTCGCTATTTATTGCAGGTGCTGGAAAGTCAGGTCAGTGTGCTGGCGAAATGTCAGGATGACAGCGGTTTATGGCATACGCTGCTTGATGACCCGCAATCTTATCTTGAGAGCTCAGCGACCGCCGGTTTCGCCTATGGCATTCTGAAAGCCGTGCGTAAACGTTATATCGATGCGTCTTATGCGCCGGTGGCGGAGAAAGCCATTCAGGGGGTGATCAAACACATCAACCCGGCAGGGGAGCTGACGCAAACATCATTCGGAACGGCGATGGGGAATGATCTCGATTTCTATCGTGAAATCGCGCTGACCTCGATGCCTTACGGACAGGCAATGGCGATCCTGTGTCTGTCAGAATATCTGCGGGTTTATCTGTAGTATTGCGGATAACGGACTGAAGTAAAAACGGGCACTCAAAAGGTGCCCGTTTTTGTTTTTTCATCCGCTGTCAGATTTTTTCCAGCAGCACGCCAGATTCCATATGGTGCGTATACGGGAACTGATCAAACAACGCCAGACGTGTCACGCGGTGCGTCTTGCTCAGTGTTTCCAGATTCGCGCACAGTGTTTCCGGATTGCAGGAGATATAAAGAATACGGTCGTAGCCTGCCACCATCTTCACTGTTTCGTCATCCAGTCCGCTGCGCGGCGGGTCGACAAAAATGGTGTTGCATTCATACCCGCTTAAATCAATATCCTGCAAACGGCGGAATTCGCGTACGCCATTCAGCGCCTGTGTGAAATCTTCGGCCGCCATGCGGATAATCTGCACGTTATCAATATGGTTCGCCGCAATGTTGAATTGCGCGGCTGCGACGGAAGGTTTGGCGATTTCTGTCGCCAGAACGCGGCGAAAGTTGCGTGCCAGAGCCAGCGAGAAGTTGCCGTTACCACAGTAAAGTTCCAGCAAATCGCCGGTCGAGTTTTCCGTGGCCTTCAGCGCCCATTCCAGCATCTGAATGTTCATCTCAGCGTTTGGCTGGGTGAAACTGTTTTCCACCTGACGGTAAATCATATCGCGGCCCGCCACCGGAAGGACTTCGTCGACATAATCCTGATCGAGCATGATTTTAGTTTTGGCTGCACGACCAATCAGCTGGATATCAAAACCATCAGCACGCAACTGGTCACGCAGCGCGGTAGCAGCCTGCTGCCATTCGTCATCAAGCTTACGATGGTAAAGCAGCGAGGCAATGAT
>NZ_JBFUHK010000188.1:0-1901 GCF_056402435.1 Rahnella sp. P4_A8
TCACTAAATCCCCCATTTAAAACGCTCTCAATCACTCACGTGAATGTCAGACATAAAAAAGGGACCATGATGGCCCCTGAAGTTTAAATCGTTTCTGATGTGTTTCTGCGACGTTTACTGCGTACTGGCTGTATTGACTGCCGGTTCGCCCGAAGTCGCTGTTTGCGGCTGATTGATAGCCGGTGGTGTATCCCCCGCTTTATCGCCAACGCTGACAACAACCGGCATACCCGCACGGCGTTTAATCGCTTCTTTTACCATCTCAGCGTTAGTCTCATCATGCTTAATAAATTTCTTCATTGCTGCAGTCAGAGGAATTGGTTTGGTTTGCGGGTCATCTTTCTCCGTGTGGGACAACGGCTGATGCACCTCGATATAGCGTTTACCGTCCGGTTCGATATCAAACTTGATTGGCTGATTCACGATTTGTACGCGTGTCCCTTTAGGCACCGAGTTAAACAGCGCTTCGATATCGTCAGGACGCAGACGGATACAACCGGAACTCACGCGCATACCAATGCCGAAGTTCGCATTGGTGCCGTGGATCAGATACTGTCCTGTTCCTGCAGACAGACGCATCGCAAACAAGCCCATCGGATTATCCGGCCCGGCTGGCACCATGCCCGGCAATGTGATCCCCTCTTTCAGATAAGCTTTACGGATATTGGCAGTGGGCGTCCAGGTAGGATTGGGGATCTTCTGGCTGACTGATGTCACCATCTCCGGTGTGTTACGCCCTAACTGGCCGATACCAATCGGATAGACAATGACTTTGTCCTCGCCTTTCGGATAGTAGTAAAGACGCATTTCAGCCAGATTGACTACGATACCTTCACGTTTGGTATCCGGTAACAGCATCTGCGAAGGAATGGTCAGCACAGTTCCGGCTTTTGGCAAATAAGGGTCAGTTCCCGGATTCGCTTCCAGCATCGCAATCAGGCCAATCTGGTATTTGGCTGCCACGTCTTCCAGCGGCTTACCGTCGTTGGGCACAACATACGTTGTATTTTCGCCAATCAGGCGGCTATTATCCGGCGGCAATGGATATTCTGCTGCACTTGCGGTCATGGAATGCGTTGCCATTATTGTGCCAACTAACATTGCCAGAAGGGGTAATGCGCGTCTCATACTCAGTCCTTTTTCGGCCTGCGCTCAGCGAATCTGAGGCAAGACAATTATCTTGTCTGGTAATATTAGCAGCACAGAATTTCATGGCAATCAAACCACTGTAAATCAGAAAGTTACCTTACAGAAGTCAGAATAAAAAGCAGGAGGATAGTGGGTTGAAAAATCAGGAGTAAAAGGAGATATACGCAGAGAAAGAAGTCATCTGCCTTGCTCATTAGCAGATAATTCCTAATGAGCAAGGCAGTACAGCAGCGAGCGGTATTAAGACAACTCTGCGGCTTTAGCGCGAATAGAGCGAATCATCGCTTCCAGCCCTTGCGAGCGTGAAGGTGTCAGATGCTGACTCAGTTCAAGTTCAGTGAAAAACGGACGTACATCCAGTTCCACCACATCACGAGGCGTTAAACCCTGATACAGGCTGAAGACAATCGCGACCAGACCTTTAACAATGGCTGCATCACTGTCACCTTCGAAGGTCAGTGCACCATTTTCATCAGTGCGCATCACAATCCATACCTGACTCTGGCAGCCGGAAATCAGGTTTTGATCCTGGCGGTGTTCTTCCGGTAAAGCCGGTAACTGGCCACCCAGCTCAATCACGTACAGATATTTTTCTTCCCAATTCGGGCATCGGGAAAAATTTCTGACTAACTTGTTTCTATCTGGCAAAGCCATAAAGACATCCTGATCTGGGCTGTCAGGATTAACCCAACAACCGGTGAATACGTTGCAGTCCAGCGACCAAACGGTCGACTTCTTCACGTGTATTGTAC
>NZ_JBFUHK010000189.1:0-1894 GCF_056402435.1 Rahnella sp. P4_A8
GCGTCGGGTCAGCTTCAACTTCGAAGAATACTTCAGTTTCAATACCATGACCTTTCAGAACGCTGGTGATCTGATCGGCATAGCCGTTATTGAACAGGAAGCGGTCAGTTACGATGAAGGCGCGTTTTGCTCCATCAGTCGCCACTTCTTCCAGTGCGATTGGCAGTGAGCCACGACGGAAGTAGATAGATTTAGGAAGTTTATGCCACAACATGTTTTCYGCTCGCTTCGCTACAGTTTTCTTGTTGATCAAGTGTTTAGGACCGACGTTTTCAGAGATGGAGTTACCACCCCAGGAACCGCAACCCAGCGTCAGAGACGGAGCAAGTTTGAAGTTGTACAGGTCACCGATACCACCCTGTGAAGCCGGGGTGTTGATCAGAATACGTGCGGTTTTCATTTTGTTGCCAAAATAATTCACACGTTCTGGTTGGTTGTCCTGGTCTGTATACAGGCAAGAGGTATGGCCGATACCGCCCATTTCTACCAGTTTCTCTGCTTTAGCGACGGCGTCTTCGAAATTCTTAGCGCGGTACATAGCGAGGGTAGGGGACAGTTTTTCATGCGCAAACGGTTCAGATTCGTCAACAATGGTGACTTCACCGATGAGCACTTTAGTATTCGCAGGCACTTTAATGCCAGCCATTTCAGCAATTTTCACTGCTGGCTGACCTACGATAGCGGCGTTGAGGCCGCCATTTTTCAGAATGATATCTGAAACGGCTTTGAGTTCTTTACCCTGCAGCATGTAGCCGCCGTGAGAAGCGAAACGTTCACGGACTGCATTATAAGCTGAATCAACCACGATGATGGACTGCTCAGAGGCACAGATGACACCGTTATCGAAGGTTTTAGACATCAGGACGGAAGCAACAACACGTTTGATATCTGCGGTTTCATCAACAACGACTGGTGTATTACCTGCACCCACGCCGATTGCTGGTTTACCGGAGCTATAAGCTGCTTTAACCATGCCCGGACCACCTGTTGCCAGAATCAGGTTCAGATCCGGGTGGTGCATCAGTTGGTTGGAAAGCTCTACGCTTGGTTCATCAATCCAGCCAATGATATCTTTTGGCGCGCCGGCAGCGATGGCCGCTTGCAGAACGATATCCGCAGCTTTGTTCGTTGCATTCTTGGCACGTGGATGTGGAGAGAAGATAATACCGTTACGGGTTTTCAGGCTGATAAGCGCCTTGAAAATTGCAGTAGAAGTTGGGTTGGTAGTCGGGACGATACCGCAAATCAGACCAATTGGCTCAGCGATAGTGATGGTACCGAAGGTGTCATCCTGGCCCAGGATGCCACAAGTTTTTTCATCTTTGTAAGCATTGTAAATGTATTCAGAAGCGAAGTGGTTTTTGATCACTTTGTCTTCAACAATACCCATTCCGGATTCTTCAACAGCCAGTTTTGCCAGCAGAATTCGAGAATCGGCAGCAGCCAGGGCGGCGGCAGCGAAAATCTTATCGACTTGTTCTTGACTGAAGTTGGCATATTCGCGCTGTGCCTTCTTGACCCGAGCAACGAGTGCGTTTAGTTCAGCGACATTTGTTACAGCCATAATGCTCTCCTGATAAAGTTAAACTCTTTTAGTAAATAATCCGCCAAAGACTAGTATAGACCTGCTATCAGTCACCGTGAGAAACTAATTAAATCTAAGATTCTCAATGTGTTGTCTTTGTCTCTTTATTTGCTCAAAGAGCTTTCAGTTGTGAAGCACCGGGTAAAGCAGATGACGTTAAATAAATCACCTTCATCACTGGACGTTTTATCTTTCATGTAACGCTGAGTGACTATGTACTGAGATTACCTATTTGTAGGCAGCGTCAATTTGATCTGGATCACTAAATACTGATGCTGACACCTTTCAGCAACTTGATATTGAGAATGG
>NZ_JBFUHK010000190.1:0-1874 GCF_056402435.1 Rahnella sp. P4_A8
ATTAAAAGATGCAAAACTCCCATCGCACCATGTGCATAAAAATAGACCTCGATGAAATTAGAAAGCCACATATAATAAGCCCAAATCCTTAAATAATGTGCATCCAGGTTATAACCCCTTCAAGACTATGTTCAGCAATTGCTTCGGTCTCTGTCAGATTAGCGTTAATAATTTCCGACAGTATTAAAAATGCCATCATGGTGTGAAGAATACGAAAAAAAGTAGCATATTCATGGGGTAACAGACTCCAGACTCGCAATTTCATTAATGAGCTCTTAGCATATTTACCCATAGTCTGAATCATACARAAGAATTATTAGCATAACCTTAATTCTGAAAATTTCAGCAGACATTAGCTCACTTCATGATACTGATACCCATGAAATAGGAATGATAACTATTATTATGATTTATTCTCTTCTTGTTACTCAGCAGATCCCCTATATATAATTTTAGTTTGCAGAATAATAATACTGAGTTCATTCTCAGTTCTGCCAGCAGAAAAACCAGATGGCAGCCCGGCACGCTTCGAGCGGATAGCATTACCCAAGCATTCTGGCGCGCGGTAAAAAAACGGTGTATCACGGAGCGAAAGCCCGCAGTCTTGCTTCCCGGCTTTACGAGCGTGAATACGGCGCGGAATTTGCTCAGAAACTATTGGGGCATAAATCGATGAAAATGACGAACGTTTATCCTGATAGCCGCGGTACCGAGTGGACGGAGATATAGACAGGATTTAGGATTTAGGATTTAGGATTTAGGATTTAGGGAGATGCTGAAATTATCTTTATAAATCAAATAGTAAAAAAAAGACCGAATACTTATCTATATCAATATAATCAATTAGTTAAAAAATTAATGGCGATAAAATGGCGATAAACTTGTTGCCGAGGATTTGCATAATCTAATTTTGGTCATTAACTGATACCTCTTAATACAACCTACTGACCGCTACATCAGCTTCTCGCTATATAAAACATTAAGCATCCGGTTCTTGGATGCCGGACGCTTAATGTATCAGTAATGATTTGAAAAGTTGTGTCCACTAATGAGTGACCAATCATTTACCTTGTGACAACCGCTTTTAATTAATTTTATTTAAGTTATTTTCTTTTCCTCTCCTAGTCATTTCTTCAGCTAATTGTGAAGACCAGGAATAGAGGTTTTTAGCCTCGATAATAAAGCTCAATGCCCTTGCACACTGTAGTTTACCTGCTTCATGAACATGTACATTACCAACTGAGGTGGGAACAAAATATGTTTCTGGGGTATAATAATTATAAATACTTGTTTGAGAMGGATGAACATATTCGCTTAAAATATCATAAGCCATTTCGAACATGCTTTCTTTATGCTGCGTCTGTTCAAGTTCATCTGCGTAAAGATCACGCAATGCATTCATTACATGCTGACTGACAGAAAGATGATTTTCAAAACGAAACTTTGTTTGTTCTGTAAAGAAGTAATCATTAGGGTCATATACAGCTTTTTGAATTTTTTCTTCTTCTGATTTTTTTATACGTGAACTATTGGTGAATTTCAAAACAGTATCAATAGCCTTATCCACACTATCAATGCCACCTTGATTTAGTAGGATTTTTTCTATTTTATTATTTAGTAACCTAGCAAAAGCATGGGTCTCAATTAGACCTCTACTCAATGCGAAGGCTGATTGTAAACGATCATTTTCAAGAAGGAAAATACAATCATCAAATATGTCAATCTGCCTATTTAAAAGACAATTGGCATAATTCAAAAGATAAAGACCCTGTTCAGGTTCAATTAAATTAGCAACAACAATCCCACCTTCTTTAGTCAGTTTTGATCTTGCTATCTTAGCTTCAACTAGACTTTCCTCAATAATGTCTTTAAAC
>NZ_JBFUHK010000191.1:0-1874 GCF_056402435.1 Rahnella sp. P4_A8
GGTGTCTCAGGCTTGAAGTCAATCGCCTTAGCCAGCGGTGATGTGTCTGCGCTGGTCTCGTGTACATCGCCTGGCTGCATTGGCAGCATATTCTTACCCGCAACCATTCCCAACGCCTTCTCCAGCGCACTGATATACGTCATCAGTTTCACGGGGTTGCTGTTGCCAATATTATAAACACTATAAGGTGCAGAACTGCTGGCAGGAGAGCCACCTTCTACAGTCCAGTCCGGATCAGATTGTGGAATAACATCCTGTAAACGAACAATGGCTTCGGCGATATCATCGATATAAGTAAAATCACGACGCATTTCGCCATGGTTATAAACATCGATATTCTGCCCGGCAAGTATTGCTTTGGTGAACTTAAACAATGCCATGTCCGGGCGTCCCCACGGGCCATATACGGTGAAGAAACGTAATCCGGTCGTAGGGATCTTATAAAGATGTGAATAAGTGTGAGCCATTAATTCATTAGCCTTTTTCGTTGCGGCATACAGCGAAACAGGATGATCCACAGAATCATCCGTTGAAAAAGGCTGTTTTTTGTTCAGTCCATAAACTGAACTGGAAGAGGCATAAAGCAAATGTCCGACTTTATTATGACGACAACCTTCCAGAACATTAACAAATCCTATGAGGTTGGCATCCGCATAAGCCAGAGGATTTTCGATTGAATATCGGACACCCGCCTGCGCGGCTAAATGGATAACCCGTTCAAAACGCTGTTCCGCAAACAATGCGGCCATACCCTCACGATCAGCTAAATCCAGCTTAATAAATTCAAAGCCGACTTTATTTTCCAGCTGAGCAAGGCGGGCAAGTTTCAGATTGACGTCATAGTAGTCATTCAGATTATCAATGCCGATAACGGAATGACCCGCAGCCAACAAACGTTGTGACACATAGAACCCAATAAAGCCCGCTGCGCCAGTGACCAGATATTTCATGAAAACTCCTTACAGAACCGGATTGATTGATGCGCCACGACCTATGCCGTAGTAAGTAAATCCGCGTTTCTCCAAACGTTCAGGATCGAATAAATTACGACCATCAAAGATAACCGGCTCTTTTAATGCTTTTTTGATCACATCAAAATCAGGGGCACGGAAATTCTGCCACTCCGTACAAATAATCAACGCATCAGCATTGTGCAATGCCGCTTCTTTGGTGCCCATCAATTCCAGATCATCACGGTGACCATAGATCCGCTGCGTTTCATTCATCGCTTCAGGATCATAGGCTTTGATTTTCGCGCCTGCAGCCCAGAGTTGTTCCATTAATACGCGACTCGATGCTTCACGCATATCATCGGTATTAGGCTTAAATGACAGCCCCCACAGTGCAAAGGTTTTCCCTTTCAGGTCATCGCCAAAATGGCGCTGAATGAAAGCAGGCAATTTATATTTTTGCTGGTAATTGACCTGTTCTACCGCCTGCAACAATTTAGGCTGATAGCCAATATGCTCAGCAGTACGGATCAACGCCTGGACGTCTTTAGGGAAACACGAACCGCCGTAGCCGCAGCCAGGGTAGATAAAGTGGTAGCCAATGCGTGAATCAGAACCGATACCCTGGCGGACTTTCTCGATATCCGCACCGAGCATTTCTGCCAGATTAGACATTTCATTCATGAAACTGATTTTGGTCGCCAGCATACAGTTAGCGGCATATTTGGTCAGCTCTGCACTGCGGATATCCATCAGGATCATACGATCGTGATTACGATTGAAAGGTTCGTAAAGTTCACGGATCGGATCAATAGCATCCGGGTTATCAGTACCGATGACAATACGTTCAGGTCGCATACAGTCTGCGACTGCTGCACCTTCTTTGAGGAATTCAGGGTTTGATACCACATCAAAGTTGATATC
>NZ_JBFUHK010000192.1:0-1873 GCF_056402435.1 Rahnella sp. P4_A8
GTTCAAACGTACGCCTCAGTATCTGGTCCACCTGCAGCTGATATCCCATCTGAGCCCAGGGTCCGTAAACCCGCAACGGGATGTCTGTCGTTTTCAGGGTATTGATCAGATTATTGTCACCTTTCCAGCCACCGGTAACGCGGATCAGCAGGTTCATATCCACCTTTTGATTCGACATATCGATTGTTCCGTCACCTTTCGCAGACACCATTGGCGACTGACCTTCAAGATTATTCAGCGTCAGTGTACCTCCGGCCAGATGTCCCTGCGCTTTCAGCGTATCGATCTGGCTATAGTGCTCATACTTTTCAAGTCCCTGAACATTACTGGTATTACGGCTGACCGCCTGCTGAATGAGTTGCTGAATATTAAGGCCATTCAGACGCGCGTTATCCATTGAAAGCTGCCCCTCGCCTTGCCATCGCCGTGCAAAATCAACGGCCGACAACCCTTCTCCGTTAACATTCCCTTGCATAGAGAAGCTCCCGGTCAGGACTTTCGGTAACCCGTAAGCTGTCAGTAAATCACCCAGTTCAATGCTGTCCACATCCGGTGTCAGATGGACCTGAATTTTATTCCCCGTGACATCCAGGGTGCCTGGCAGAGAAAAGCGCCCTGTTCCCAGGTTGCCGCTAAATGCCGGCAAGGAAACCTGGCCCTGATGATTGACCGCATTCAGGGCAAGGTTCTGGATTTTCATACCGCGATAAGTGAGATCAGCAACTTTCAGCGCCAGGGTGGCATTGAAGGTTTGCAAATCATTCAGCCCGTTTGGCTGTTCATCCACATCACGGGCGATAACGGGTGCTGACGTCACAGACTGCGCGGTTTGCGACGATTGTTCCTGCGTATCAGGCTGCCAGCCGGAAAGCGCATCAAGATCAAGCTTATCAGCGGTTAAATTGAGCTGATAATCCGCCAGTTCTCCCAGCTTCGCAGAGGCCGTGCCGGAGATCTGATTATCATTGGCCGACAGCGCCAGCTGGTTCAGCGTCAGCATATTGTTATCACGCTGATAGCTCACCTGCATGGAACCATTCCCCTGAAGGCCTTTCACCGGGATATCGGCACCGTTCAGTTGATAAGTGAACTTGCTGATGCTGGCAGAGACAGCCTGCGGATAGTACTGCATATCCAGGTCGGCTTTCATGGTGAACGACAGATCGCGCTGGTCGCGGTTTATGCGACTTGAAAGCTGGATACTAGCCTGACGGTTGTCATTCTTTTCCATTTCCAGATTGATATCACGCACGTTGATCTGCTCGTCATCACCGCGCTGCCAGATGAGTAAACTGTCAGCCACGCTGATTTTATCAATATCAAATTTCCAGCCCGCTTCAAGTTCGGATGCCCCTGGCGCAACAGGCGTTGGCGTAGAAGGTGCGACCGGCGCATTGGGCTGATTCTCTTCCGTTTCCGGCGTTAAACGAATGACGGCGTTTTTCAGCAGAACCTGCTTGACCGCGAGCTGATGAGAAATAAGAGGCCAGAGTTTGACATCCAGCCGCATGTTCTCAGCGCTGACAACCGGTGCCTTAGCCCCAGGCGCGGTCAGAGAGGTCTGTCCGGCAATGATGCTGAGCTGCGGCCAGACATGCCAGCGCAGGGAACCGTTGATAGCCAGTTGATAGCCGCTTTTCACCTCGACCCTCTCTACCATGTACTGGCGGAAATCGTTCGGGTTAATCAGGAATACCAGCGAAGTCATACCGGCAATGATAACCACCAGTAAAATCACCAGTGTTGTCAGGAGTCTTCTCATGCCTTCCTCACGTTTTTATCCGGAAAACGGATAAAAAACAGAATCAGTCTTTATCAATACGACTGGCAATAGCGCTTTGCTGGTCGCGGTATTTCGCGTCCTGACGGCTAT
>NZ_JBFUHK010000193.1:0-1837 GCF_056402435.1 Rahnella sp. P4_A8
GTTTTCCACAGAGAATTCACCTGACTTTGCAGGTATTCCTCACGGCTTTTTTGCCGCGCCAGTTCTTCCTGCAGGGAGATTTTTTGCGGACGTTTATAGCGGTCAACGCCGTAATTCATCAGCGCGTGACAGGAATCCAGCAACCGTTCAACTTCATCGACACCATAGCGTTCCTCGCATTCACTGATATAACGCTTGGCGAACAGCAGGTAATCGACGATGGAACTGGCATCGGTCCAGCTTCTGAACAGATAGTTATTTTTGAAGAAAGAGTTATGCCCGTAGCAGGCATGGGCCATCACCAGCGCCTGCATGGTGATCGTATTTTCTTCCATCAGATAAGCGATACACGGGTTGGAATTAATGACGATTTCGTACGCCAGACCTTGTTGTCCGTGCTTATACAGCTGTTCGGTTTCGATGAATTTCTTGCCGAACGACCAGTGAGTGTAATTGATCGGCATGCCAATGCTGGAATAGGCATCCATCATTTGTTCGGAAGTGATGATCTCGATTTGATGCGGATAAGTTTCAAGCCGGTAGGACTTCGCCACCCGGTCAATCTCTTCGAGATAAGTTTGCAATAACTCAAACGTCCAGTCCGGTCCATCGCTAAGACGTTTGTCCTCAGTTTTTTGCTTTTGGGTCACTGTCGTCATAAGCCGCACCCTCATTCAGTTATGGACGCTACAGAGTGTTTGATTCACAACCTTTTCTTAAGATTTCGCACGTCCATTGATAATCGTAGCTCAATCTGAGTGTGTCGTTAGATAAACACCATGAATCCATTCCTCAACAAATCTATATCCTTAAGGCAGGAGACTGTCAATCGGCGGGCAATAAAGAGCCCAAAGCCGCGTACAGTCTGGCTTTGGGCGAACAATATCAGGAGACAGGCGCAAACAGCGGGGGATTAACTGCGGATAAATTCTAACAAATCCTGATTTATCTGATTCTTGTGTGTGCTGCACAGACCATGAGATGCGCCCGCATAAACCTTACCTTTGCCATTTGGCAACAACTTAAGCGCAGCTTCGCTGGAGGAAGCGGGTGGCACAATCTGGTCATCATCACCGTAAATCACCAGCGTCGGGATCGTCATCTTCTTCAGGTCTTCGCGCTGATCGGTTTCAGAAAACGCTTTAACACAATCATAAAGTGCTTTTATTGAACCCTGCATACCCTGGAGCCAGAAACTTTGGCGTAAACCTTCTGACACCTCAGCACCGGGGCGGTTGAAACCATAAAATGCGTCGGGCAAGTCCAGGAAAAATTGGGAACGATCTTTCGTCACACCGCCACGGATACCATCGAAAACAGAAAGAGGTAATCCTCCGGGATTGAAATCTGTTTTGATCATAATCGGTGGCACTGCACCAATTAATACCGCTTTTGCCACCCGCGAGGTGCCGTGCCTGCCAATATAACGGGCAACTTCGCCGCCGCCGGTAGAGTGCCCGACGTGTATCGCGTCTTTGAGATCCAGATAAGCCGTCAGTTCGGCCATGTCATCTCCGTACTGGTCCATATTATTGCCTTCCCATGACTGAGAAGAACGCCCGTGTCCGCGGCGGTCGTGGGCAATAACGCGATAACCATGTTCTGCCAGAAACAGCATCTGATCTTCAAAAGCATCCGACGACAGGGGCCAGCCGTGACTAAAAACCACCGGCTGTCCGCTGCCCCAATCCTTATAAAAAAGTTGTGTACCATCTTTAAGCTTCAGAAAGTTTGAGTTATTCACAATCGACTCCTTATTGCTGAAAATTGCTGAAATGAACGGTGCAAAACAGAAACCGATTGAAGTGTAGGTCAGTAATTGCGTCGTTGCGATATG
>NZ_JBFUHK010000194.1:0-1819 GCF_056402435.1 Rahnella sp. P4_A8
GGGTAATAAATGAACTGTTTATTTCATTCTTCGGTGCAGAGCCTGAATACGTTTTGTGAAGCCTGGTCCGGTAACGCTTGCTCCGACAATAGCCAATGGCTGGACCCCTCGGTCAGATTAGTCAGCAGTCATCGTGGAACCGTTTCCGGCCGTGAAAATGTCACCGCCTTTTTGCAAAATGACTTTGCTGACCTGGACAACGTATCCGTTACACTGACAAACACCGTTGAGCGMAGGAACGATAAAGATTACGTCGCCAGTGCATACCTGCACGGACAGGCTTCGCGCACAGGTTCCGGACGTCATAACCCGGTACGGTTCGGGGGGACGGTCGTGATGAGGGCTGGCACAGATGAAGCCCAACCTGTGATCCATACCCTTCACCTCCAAATACACTGGACCTCAGGTGCAAGGCAGTTGTTATCGGGATGGCAGCTACCGGCTGAAGAGTCCGGCTGGCATCAGGGATTTCCGCCAGTCGCCATTATCAGTGAACTTGATGCTCCCTGGCATATTGTGCCAGAAAACCACCGTGCTACGGGTGACGAACAGGAGGTGATCGATATCTGGTATCGCTACGCGTGGGCGCTGGACCAGGCAGATTTCACACTTTTCAGCACATGCTTTAGTGAAAATGCCGCGGGTAACTTTACCCCCCTGGGCTATATCTCCGGGAGACGAAATATCATTGCCGCCATGAAAGCCTTCCGGCTTCCGTGGCCCTGGATGCAGCATTTTGGTAAGCCTCTGAAAGTATGTGTCCACCCCGATCGCCAGTCGGCCTTCCTGATAATAGGCCGGGTTATTGCCGAGAAGACGCATGATTCAGTGGGTCGCAAAATCTACGGCGCGCATTACCGGGTTGGAATGGAAAAAGACGCTCACAACCAGTGGTCAATTTGCTGGAGCGAATATAATCCTGGCTGGCTTTCAACAGATGATGTATCCGGCATTGATACTGCATTACCGCGCAACAGATGAACGCTGCGCGCTCGACAAGCGTGCCGGCAACTCTTTTTTCAGTTCTTCAATCAAGGCTCTCACTTTAGGAAGCACCGTGTGAGTCCTGGGCCACATTGCTGATATGGGGGTGGGCGGTGCCTGAAATGTGGGTAGAATTGCGCGAAGCTGCCCCTTTTTGATGGCATCACCACATAACCAGTCCGGAAGTTGCGTCACCCCACATCCGGCAATAGCCGCTTCCAGCATGGCTTGACCATTATTAAAACGGTAGGCTGAGGAAACAACATGCCTTACAACATGTCCCTCTTTGCCCCGGATTAGCCAGTAAGTTTGCCCGTCTGACGGTAACCCTGAAATGCATCTGTGTGATGAAAGCTCACGAAGATCAATGGGGGTGCCTGCTCGTTCCAGATAGCCCTCAGAGGCGCAAATGATAAGCCTTTGCTCGCCCAGGCGGGTGGCAACCAAATCACCTGAGTCAGGCAGGGGACCAAGCCTCAGCGCTAGGTCAAAGCCGTCTGTCGCCGGGTCGCGCACCCGATCACTGAAATCAACTTCGATGTTCAGGGTCCGGTATTTTAACGCCATGATATTGAGTAAGGGCATAATGAAAAGATGCCCAAAGGCCACGGGAACCGTCAGCCGCATCAGTCCAGACGGCTCCACTATCCCCGCCTCTATTATGCTTTCAGCATCTGAAATCATATCCAGAGCAGCAGTGCAGCGATTGAAATAGATCTCACCTTCCGGCGTCAGCGACAGGCTTCGCGTACTGCGGTTGAGTAAGCGAACCCCCAGCCGAATTTCCAGACGCTTGATACTTTTGCTGAGTGCAGAGCGCGTCACGCCTAAACCC
>NZ_JBFUHK010000195.1:0-1815 GCF_056402435.1 Rahnella sp. P4_A8
CTTCAAGTGACCAGTTACTACTTCTCAATGAAAAAAACCGGCCTGAGCCGGTTTCTTTTTAAGCATTCTTGATGTCGCACATTGGCAACCAGTCTGTCTCGCAGTCTTCACTTAAGATCAGATTGGTTTGCAGACCCGGATTGGTCTTTTTCTTCAAGAATTCAATCTCATACTCTTTCAACGTTTGCGGCACAGCCCGACCTTTCGGCTAGGGAAAACGTGCTGACGATTCCCGCTAATTGGAGGCATGATTTCCAATAGTTCTAAAGCTTGTTCTGAGAGAGGGACTATATGATCACGTTTTGCCTTCATACGTTCTGCCGGAATACACTACTGCTTGTTCTTGATATCGGTCTCTGACCAAGCTGTTGCTGAGGCTTCTGCAGGGCGTATTGTAGGCATGTGCTGCTTCTTCGGGCGTTCGAAAGCATTATCTATACCTGAAGCTGGATTCGCCTCAATCAATCCCACATTCACCGCATAAATCATTATCTCATTGATGCGCTGAACTAACCTTCCGACAGCTTCTAACGCTCCACGCGCTTTGATTGGCTCTAACACCTGAATAAGTGTGCATGCTTTCAGCTCCTGAACAGGAATGTTCTCGATCTCGGACTTCTACAGACACAAAAAAGCCCGCAAACCTAGAAGGGATGCGGGCTTTCAGGACTTCTCCGGACTTATCTGGTAATAACCGGATCATTATTTGGTGGAGCTGGGGGGATTTGAACCCCCGTCCAGAATTACTACACCGTCGGCACTACATGCTTAGTCCAATCTTTACATTCGCCGGTTAGCTGCGGATGGACACGCCACTAACAAACTATCCTGATTGGGTTTAACGCTTTCACCCCAGGCAAGGTGTCCACGCGATCTCTTTTGGGTTTGACCTCTCTTGATCCCCGTCCTAAGAGCGGAGGCTAGGGAGAGAGGGCTCTAAGCAGGGTATTAAGCTGCTAGGGCGTAGTTTTCGTCGTTTGCGACTATTTTTTTGCGGCTTTTTACGAGGCCAACCGCCCCTCGGCATGCTCCTTGGGCTTCGCAAATCCTGTCGAATCCAGAATCAGCCCCAAGTACTATTTCGTAGTATACCAGCAAAACACCAAGCTACGCCAGAGGCTTAGCGATTTGCGTGCTTCATGATACGTGCCTTGTCTACTTTCCATTCGCGATCTTTAATGTCATCGCGCTTGTCGTGCTCTTTCTTACCTTTAGCCAGACCGATCTTCACTTTTGACCAGGCATTTTTCCAGTACATGGAAAGCGCGACGACGGTGTAACCATCGCGACTGACTTTACCGAACAGCGTTTCTAACTCACGCTTGTTGAGCAGTAATTTTCTTGTACGGGTCGGATCACACACAATATGAGTGGACGCCACGTTAAGAGGTTGAATGGTTGCGCCAAACAAAAAGGCTTCACCGTCGCGGAATGTGACGTAGCTGTCAGTGATGTTTGCTTTACCAGCGCGCATCGATTTGACTTCCCATCCCTGCAAAGCAAGCCCCGCCTCAAATTCATCTTCGATGATATATTCGTGGCGAGCGCGTTTGTTCATCGCGATAGTCGCGGAACCGGGTTTATGTGCTTTTTTCTTTGTCATAGTGATACTTATTATACTGTAAGCGATGCCGATTGAAATCCCCACGCAGTGAGAGTCGGGAGTTTTTCCTGTTTGTGGCAGCCTGTGCTTCGTTGTTTTTATTACCGCGCGGATAAATGGTATTATCTGTACGTTTTATGACACCTGGAAAATGATATGCCACAGATAAGTCGTTCTGCGCTTGTGCCGTTCAGCGTGGAGCAGATGTACAC
>NZ_JBFUHK010000196.1:0-1808 GCF_056402435.1 Rahnella sp. P4_A8
AGATTTTCCTGCAGGGTTCGCGCCAGATCGTCGCGCTCTCTGACGTGAGTCTTCACGTCCCTGCCGGACAAATTTATGGCGTAATCGGTTCTTCCGGCGCRGGGAAAAGTACCTTAATACGCTGCGTCAATTTGCTGGAGCGCCCGACTAAAGGCCAGGTGTTGGTCGATGGTCAGGATCTGATGTCCTTCTCAGAGAAAGCGCTGACCCGCGCACGCCGCCAGATTGGCATGATTTTCCAGCACTTTAACCTGCTGTCGTCACGCACCGTTTTTGGCAACGTTGCCCTGCCACTCGAACTCGACAATCTTTCTTCAGCCGATATTAAGAAACGAGTTTCCGAGCTGCTGAGCCTGGTCGGGCTGGAAGATAAGCATGATGCCTACCCGGCGAATCTTTCCGGTGGACAAAAACAACGCGTAGCCATTGCCCGTGCGCTGGCCAGTAATCCAAAAGTATTGCTGTGTGATGAAGCTACCAGTGCACTGGATCCAGCTACCACCCGCGCAATCCTGGAATTACTAAAAGATATCAACCGTCGTCTGGGTCTCACGATTCTGCTGATCACCCATGAGATGGACGTCGTAAAACGCATTTGCGATCAAGTTGCTGTGATCAGCGATGGCAAACTGATTGAGCAGGATAAAGTAAGCGAGATGTTCTCACATCCTAAGACTCCGCTTGCACAGCAATTTATTCAGTCAACGTTGCACCTGGATATTCCGGAAGATTACGCCGTGCGTCTGGTACCCCAGCCTGAAACGGGTCGCGTTCCTTTACTGCGCCTGGAATTTACCGGTCAGTCCGTTGATGCCCCGCTGCTTTCCGAAGCAGTCCGTCGCTTTGACATCAACAATAATATTATCAGTGCTCAGATGGATTATGCCGGCGGTGTAAAGTTCGGGATTATGCTGACAGAAATGCAYGGTTCAGAAGAAAATACTCAGGCGGCAATTCAGTTCCTGCATGAGAATCAGGTGAAAGTAGAGGTACTGGGTTATGTCTGAGGCAATGATGTGGTTAATGGGCCGCGGAATCTGGGAAACGGTCATCATGACGCTAACCTCTGGCCTCTTTGGTTTTGTGTTAGGTTTGCCTTTCGGCGTACTGCTGTACGTCACCCGTCCGGGTCAGATTGCAGAGAATAAAAATGTCTATCGCGTGATGTCGGCGCTGGTTAACATTTTCCGTTCCATTCCTTTTATTATCTTGCTGGTATGGATGATTCCCTTCACGCGTATGATTGTCGGCACCTCAATCGGTTTGCAGGCAGCGATTGTCCCGCTGACTGTGGGTGCTGCGCCGTTTATTGCCCGCATGGTTGAGAATGCCCTGCTGGAAATTCCAAGCGGTCTGGTGGAAGCCGCCCGCGCAATGGGTGCAACACCGATGCAGATCATCCGAAAAATCTTATTGCCGGAAGCTCTGCCAGGTCTGGTCAATGCTGCCACCATCACGCTGATCACTCTTGTAGGCTATTCTGCTATGGGTGGCGCTGTCGGTGCCGGTGGTTTGGGACAAATCGGTTATCAGTACGGTTATATCGGTTACGACGCAACTGTCATGAATACTGTATTAGTCCTGCTAGTGGTTTTGGTGTATTTAATTCAATTTTGTGGCGACCGCATCGTAAAAGCAGTCACACATAAATAACGAAACAACAGCTGTAATAGCTACCTGTGAATGATTTATATCCGTTTATTGAGGAAAGGACATGTCTAACAAATTCAAATCCATTGCAGTTGTCGGCGCGCTTCTGGGATCGCTGGCTTTAGTGGGCTGCGGGCCAAAAGAACAAGATCCAAATC
>NZ_JBFUHK010000197.1:0-1789 GCF_056402435.1 Rahnella sp. P4_A8
GAGTATAGTCTCTGTGATTTGGTTTAGGGAGACCATACTCATGACTTTAGGACTCAAACACGATTATGTTAATTCAGTTACGATACCAGTAAGCCGCACCAAACAGTATGCTAAAGGCTTATTTTTAGGAATGTTATACCTGTTCGGTGATTTAATAATCGTAACTTGCTGCTTTCCAAATCAGTCCTGACGGCTTTTTATCACATCTCATCCTTCTTCCCCTGGGCCCCCTTGCCAGTTTGCCTAGACCGCTGTTTTAGATTTGAAATTTGGGGTGCTGGCGCCCATTATTCAACGTGCGACAATCGTCGTGTAACCAAAGGTGAAAAACGCAATATGGAATGGATCGCCGATCCCTCGATTTGGGCCGGGCTTGCGACCCTGGTAGTTCTCGAAATTGTCCTGGGGATAGACAATCTCATTTTCATTGCCATCCTGGCGGAAAAACTTCCGCGCCAGCAGCGTGACAAGGCTCGCGTCACCGGGCTTTTACTGGCCCTCGTGATGCGCTTACTTCTGCTGGCCTGCATTTCCTGGCTTTCGACACTGACCCGCCCTCTTATTGCCGTGCTCGGGCATCCGTTCAGCGCGCGCGATATGATTATGCTTGCGGGGGGGATATTCCTGTTGTTCAAAGCGACGATGGAGCTTAATGAACGACTCGAAGGCAAAGATGAAGAACAAAGCCATCAGCAGCGCGGTGCTAAATTCTGGCCGGTCGTTGCTCAGATTGTCGTGCTGGATGCGGTCTTTTCACTCGACTCAGTGATTACCGCGGTCGGGATGGTTGAGCATCTGGCCGTCATGATGGTGGCGGTGTGTATTGCTATCGGCCTGATGCTGTTAGCCAGTAAACCACTGACACGTTTCGTGAATGCGCATCCGACTATCGTCATCTTATGTCTCAGTTTCCTGCTGATGATCGGCTTCAGCCTGGTTGCCGAAGGTTTTGGCTATGTTATCCCGAAAGGGTATTTGTATGCCGCGATCGGTTTCTCCGTGATCATTGAAGGGCTGAATCAGCTGGCACAGTTTAACCGCAAACGCTTTTTATCCTCGCGCCGCTCTCTGCGTGAACGCACTGCAGAAACCGTATTGCGCGTCTTGCGTGGCAAACATGAAGAAGCCGAACTTGATGCTCACTCTTCAAACATGATTGCAGACAGCGCTGACGAAGAAGATGCGATTTTCAACCAGCAGGAGCGTCACATGATTGAGCGCGTGCTGGGACTCGGGCAACGCACCGTCAGCAGCGTAATGACCTCCCGCCACGACGTAGACCATCTTGAACTTAATGACCCTGTCGACGTGCTGACGCAGCAAATCGCTGATAACCAACATACCCGTATGCTGGTCACCGAAGACAGCTCCACCGACGAACCGCTGGGTGTTGTGCACGTTGTCGACCTGCTCAAACAACAACTGCTGCAAAATGAACTGGATCTTAAGGCGTTGATCCGCCAGCCCCTGATTTTCCCGGAACAGCTTTCTCTGCTGATGGCCCTCGAACAATTCCGCCAGGCAAAAACGCATTTTGCTTTCGTGGTCGATGAATTTGGTTCTGTCGAAGGAATCGTGACCCTGACGGATGTGATGGAAACCATTGCCGGTWACCTGCCAGAGTCTGACGAAACGCCTGATGCACGGCATGATATCCAGCAGCAGGAGGATGGAAGCTGGATAGCCAACGGCTACATGCCGCTTGACGATCTGGTGATGTATATTTCCCTGCCGGTGGATGAAAAAAGGGAATATCACACGCTGGCCGGTCTGCTGATGGAATATACCC
>NZ_JBFUHK010000198.1:0-1780 GCF_056402435.1 Rahnella sp. P4_A8
ATGGTATTGTTCTTTTCCATCGCAGTAGACGCTTTTTCAGAAACGTGCGGCGCGCGCAGCACTTTCAGCAGACGTTCTTCACGAATCATGCCAGCATCTCCTCAACTTGCTTCACAGCGTCAGCAGTCATAACTACTTTGTCGAAGGCGATCAGGCTTACTGGATCGATACCTGCTACATCGCGAACGTCAACCTTGTACAGGTTACGTGCGGCCAGGAACAGATTCTCGTCGACTTCGCCAGTTACAATCAGCACGTCTTCCAGAGCCATGTCTTTCAGTTTCTGTGCCAGCAGCTTAGTTTTAGGCGCTTCTACAGAGAACGTCTCGACAACGATCAAACGATCTTGACGTACCAGTTCGGACAGGATGCTTTTCAGCGCGCCGCGGTACATCTTTTTATTTACTTTTTGACTGTGGTCCTGTGGCTTTGCAGCGAAGGTTACACCACCGGAACGCCAGATCGGGCTCTTTACAGAACCTGAACGCGCACGGCCAGTACCTTTCTGACGCCAAGGTTTTTTACCGGAACCGGTTACTTCAGCACGGGTCTTCTGAGCGCGAGTACCTTGACGGGCACCTGCTGCATAAGCAACAACGACCTGGTGTACCAGCGCTTCATTGAAATCACGCCCGAAGGTAGTTTCGGAAACAGTCAGCGCGCTCTGCGCGTCTTTCACTACTAATTCCATTCCTATCTCCTCGACGTTAAGCCTTAACAGCAGGTTTAACGATCAGGTTGCCACCGGTAGCACCCGGAACAGCACCCTTGACCAGCAGCAGGTTGCGCTCAGCGTCAACACGTACTACGTCCAGGCTTTGAACGGTTACACGCTCGTTACCCAGTTGGCCTGCCATTTTCTTGCCTTTGAACACTTTGCCCGGAGTCTGGTTCTGACCGATAGAACCCGGAACACGGTGAGACAAGGAGTTACCATGGGTAGCGTCTTGGGTACGGAAATTCCAGCGCTTAACTGTGCCAGCAAAACCTTTACCTTTAGAAGTACCGGTAACATCAACTTTCTTAACGTCTGCGAAAATTTCAACGCTAATGTTCTGACCTGCAGTGAACTCTTCACCTTCTGCAAGGCGGAATTCCCACAGACCGCGGCCAGCTTCTACGCCAGCTTTAGCGAAGTGACCCGCTTCTGGTTTGGTTACACGGTTAGCTTTTTTGCTACCAGTAGTAACCTGCACAGCGCGGTAACCGTCGTTGTCCAGATCTTTGACCTGAGTAACGCGGTTTGCTTCAATTTCGATAACGGTTACAGGGATAGAAACGCCATCTTCAGTGAAGATACGAGTCATACCCACTTTCTTACCGACTAAACCAATCATTGTTTCAACCTCTCAATCGCTCAATGACCCTGATTAACCCAGGCTGATCTGCACGTCTACACCAGCAGCCAGATCCAGACGCATCAGAGCATCAACGGTTTTCTCGGTTGGCTCAACGATGTCAACCAGACGCTTGTGAGTGCGAATTTCATACTGATCGCGCGCATCTTTATTGACGTGCGGAGAAATCAGTATGGTAAAGCGCTCTTTGCGGGTCGGCAGCGGGATTGGACCACGAACTTGCGCACCAGTGCGCTTCGCAGTCTCAACGATTTCCGCAGTTGATTGATCGATCAGACGATGATCAAACGCTTTCAGGCGGATACGGATTCTTTGGTTCTGCATGAGACCAGAGCTCCAATTATTTTAAACGTAAATGATTACTCCTCAAACCCATTTCGATTGATGGGAGAGTGTAATCGTTCTTCACATAACCCCCATAT
>NZ_JBFUHK010000199.1:0-1767 GCF_056402435.1 Rahnella sp. P4_A8
CTCCCAGCCCTTCATATGGCACGCACTTAAATTCGAATGCCGCAGGCATGACTTCTTTGCTTTTTGCCTCAACGCTTTCCATCACTGAGCGCTTGGCGCCGAAATCACTATCTTCATGATCCGCAGAACTGGATGCTTCGATGGTAATTTTACGGACGCCGCCGATCGCTTTCTTGATGTCCAGCACTTCTCCGTCAGCGGTGAAAGCCATCAGGAATTCAGACCAGTCTTCGAGCCACTCGGCCAGATCCTTCTGTGAGTTTTTATCGCCATTGATGTTCAGCAAAGCCTGGAATGGCGCAGTGCGTTTCAGTTTCAAAACTGCGATGTTATCTGCGTGACCTGGTGCAGTCAGAGTGCCAAGGTTAAACACAGTCACCGCTGCCATGTTGTCAGCATTAATGAAGCTGCGGACGCCTTCGCCTGCGTAATCTTTGCAGTAGCGGGAGAAATCCTGAATGCTGGCGGTTTCCATTTTCCCGCGGAAGCGGAACCGGCCATCTTGCRGGTTTTCAAGCGAATGAATACGGACAGATTCAGGCAAAGCAACAGCAGGGCAGTCTGCTGAAGACAGGCGTTCTTCCAGCAGATTAGAAAGGGACATATCCCGGACTTCTTTGATTGCTGATGCGTCTAAAACTTGAGACATAACAATCTCCTTTTATCGGATGGTTAAACGATGCTTATCGCGCGTCACGGAGTTTGCCGTCAGGATCTCCGGCGATGGTGAACAATTGGCCCTGATCTTCCTGCATGATGGTCAGCTTGCCGCCTTTGCCAACGTACATAGGGGTTTCGGTAGTGTCTTCTTCCGACGTTTTTCCGCGAGGCGTAGGTGCTGAGAACTTCAATTTGTGAGCCAGCATCACGCGTTTTTCTTCCATCGAATTACTGATTCGGGAAACATCAATCTCGATGGACACTTTGCCTTTACCACCGTTATTCAGAACACCCAGAGCGGCAGTATTCAGCGCGGCGGCGATTTTGTTTTCGAAAATACCGGCGTCCAATTCGGAGAGAAACTCCGGGACGTTGGTCATACGACTTTCAGCCATTTTCATGCCCTCATTATCGCGGCGCACACCGCGGGAAATTACTCACACACATAGACAAGGGCAGCCGGTAATGCACAGGGCGTGCTGGGTGGGGCCAGCGAACCCTTGTCTATGCCTGCGAAAAAATTGGCGGTGGTCACGATCAGAACATTATCTTCGCTCCCCCTGATGTTGGATGGTTGAAGAGTCATGCCACCGCCGAAAGACAGCTACACACAGCAATTATCGAGGTTCCACGTCGATCTGAATGGGCGGCGGGAGTCGAACCCGCAATCGGGTAGGGAACCCGACCATCACCTGATGCTGGCCACAACGGAGAGAGCGCTATCTGGACTGTAGGATGTTGAAAGCTTTGCCAGCTTGCTCACCGTCAGTGCTCTTTACGTTATGCACTCATTCAAGAATCTAAACGTCTGCTATACTTATCATTGGAATAAGAAAATTCTTAATAATCTGATTAAGATCATCA
Organism: Rahnella sp. P4_A8; assembly: GCF_056402435.1. Taxonomy (NCBI): domain Bacteria; kingdom Pseudomonadati; phylum Pseudomonadota; class Gammaproteobacteria; order Enterobacterales; family Yersiniaceae; genus Rahnella; species Rahnella sp. P4_A8. The sequence continues at coordinate 1,525 of NZ_JBFUHK010000199.1, forward strand.
CTTATCCATGAGTTAAAAATGCCCGATATAAAACTTATCTGCGAAGAATGTAATTCTGAGAGATTCAATGTCACTTCTGACGTCGTATTCTCTGAGACTATCTCCTCCATCGTATGTGCAGTGTGTAAGCATCCAGTTAACGTTCATGAAGTTGTAACCTTCCGCGAAATTCCATATCTGACGCTAGTCCCTGACTTACCTATCCACTAATCCCTAAACATCGGCAAGAACACTTTTCAACTG
>NZ_JBFUHK010000200.1:0-1756 GCF_056402435.1 Rahnella sp. P4_A8
GGCAGAGATAAACGTGATAATTAATTTCCTTGATAAGGCCCCTCCATTTGCAGGGCTCATATTTGATCCCTGCCTCAGACCGCCTTCTCAAAACGTAATCAGCTTCTTCGTCACGCTATTCTTCAGCAGCAGCATTGAAGACAACACTGAAAGCAGGAAAGTCAGCAGGATGACGAACAGTTTGGCGGTCAGGGAGTTGATCGGGATCCACTGGATTAATAAATTGAAAAAGGTGTAGTGGAGAATATAAACGCCGGTCATGGTTTTCCCCAGCGAACTGACCATTTCACTGACCGGCAACCGCGTGGCGTCCTGTTTCACGCCATTGGCCGCGATAATGATCAATACCACCAGAATATAGACCTGCGATCCGGTCAGAATAAAGCTGTTGCGCTCAAGGTTGAAGATGGAAAAGAAGAAGTGTTTTTCATAATACCAGGTGAAAATATAGACAAAAGGAATGGCGATGGCGGCGATTTTCGCCACCCGCGGGCGACCGTACAGGGCGGAAACCACCGGGTCATATAACAACTGGCCGGTCAGATAATAAAGTACCCAGGTCCAGATGCGGAACTGCGCGGGGGTTGAAAAAGATTTATGGTCAGTGAAATAGATCGCCAGCAGATCATACGCAAAGGAAAAAATCAGCAGGCTGGCGACCAGTGCCGCAAGAATAACCCGTCTTTTAGCCAGCCATTCCACCAGCGGATGAAAGGTGTAAATAATCACCAGCGTAAAGATAAACCACGGCTGAATCAGATAACCTTTCTGGTAAGGCTCCCATAAATAATAAATCGAAAACCAGAAAATGAAGAGGGTTAAGATGCTGCGTATTTTCTTCAGTTGCCATTCTGCCGTGTGCTGTGAACCGGCATCCATATAACCGGTGACCACAAAAAACAGCGGTGTGGCAATGGTGGAAATAAAGGTCAGGAAAGCCAGAATAGTGTCGTAGTTATAATTGTAATTGTCGTAAGTGTTATAAACGGTGAAAAAGGTCACGGCGGTCAGGCAGCCGAGCGTTTTAATAATATTCAGTCCCGTGGTGTTCATTGTGTACGTCGTTGCCCTTCACGATGGAAACAGTTGTAAATCACCGGCAGCGCCAGCAGCGTCAGCACGGTGGCAAATCCCAGCCCGAACATGATAACAACCGCCATGCTCTGGAAAAAGACATCAAGCAACAACGGCGCGAGGCCGAGCACGGTGGTAAACGCCGTCAGCAGGATCGGGCGCAGACGCGAAGTGGCCGCGTAGATAATCGCGTCGGTCTGGTTTTTCTCTTTTTTCTGCTGACCAATTTCTTCCACCAGCACGATGCCGTTACGGATTAACATCCCGCTCAGGCTGAGCAGGCCGATCAGCGCCATAAAGCCAAACGGAATACCGGTCAGCAGGAAGCCAAAGGTGACGCCAATCAGGGCCAGCGGCACGGTCAGCCAGATGGCGATGGCGTTTTTCACCGAGCTGAACATCAGGACGGTAATGATAAACATCATCAGGAAACCAACCGGCAGGGTGGTAAACAGCCCCTGCTGCGCCTCGGCGGAGTTTTCCGCGTCGCCACCCCATTCGATGCTGTAACCGTGCGGTAATTTCAGCGCCTCAACCTGCGGTTTAATACGCGCCAGCATATCGCCGGAGGTTTCACCGCGGGCCGGATCCGGATCGGTCTGTACGGTGAGCACCCGCGAGCGGTCGCGCCGCATGATCAGCGGATCTTCCCATTCAACTTTAAAATCACTGACCACGTTAC
>NZ_JBFUHK010000201.1:0-1750 GCF_056402435.1 Rahnella sp. P4_A8
TCTCCGGAATATCTGGCACAATGCGCCCCCCCAAAACACCCGAATGACCTTATGGGGCATAAAACGGTCAATCTTCGTTACCAGAACACCGGGCAGCTTTTTCGCTGGCCATTCCAGGTTGGGGGCCGAGAGATTGAAATTTTGCCATCATCAAATGTCGTTGTTGATGCAAGCGATGTCGTGCTGGCGTCAATTGTTGCCGGTACTGGGATAGGAATGGCGACGAGCTTTATGGCTGATTCGTGGGTAAAGAATGAAAAATTAGTTCCCCTGCTGACGGATTTTACCGTAGAGCGGCATAATATTTCTGCACTATGGCATGAAAGTCGGCGCTCGAATCCTGCTGTTCGGGCATTCCTGGATCATCTGATTGGGCATTTTTAAATTCTTTTAACCAGCTTGCGTATATTCAGGTCACCAGAATGATGAATCTGTCCGCTGTGAGCGAACAGCAGATGTTTACTGAGGACTACTAAATATTTTCATCATTTTAAACATAACATCCCTGTTGTGAATCTGAAGGATTTTGGTTATAAAAACAGCAAGATAACTCATTGAATGAATCAAAAACTCAGGAGACATTTTGCCGATAACTACCTCTCGACTGCATCTTCGCCCTGTAATCAACTCAGACGGAGATGACCTTTTCAGAATTTATGGCGACCCTGCCACAAATACGTTTAATCCTGYAGGACCGTATCCTGATATTGATTATGCTCGTGATGTCTTGGCTCGATGGCTTAAACACTGGGAAGATTACGGTTTCGGAAACTGGGCTATCTCGTTAAAAGATAATCCTGAAAGGATTATCGGTTTTGGCGGGCTAAACATCCGCAGTTATGCCGATATTTCTATCAATAACTTGGGATATCGTTTCTCCACTGAGTCATGGGGAAAAGGCCTGGCGACAGAGTTTGCTAACTATGCGGTCAGCTATGGGTTTAATGAACTCAAACTGCCTGATATATCTGCCACAGTAAGAGCAAATCACCTGGCGTCACAGAAAGTCCTAACGAATGCCGGACTAAGGTATGTACGTGACATTCATGATGTGGAAAATGCTCCAGCCAGCATGCTGTTTACACTGACCYATGCCGAATGGCACAAACAATAATGTTGATTTACAACGTATTGGGACGACACATTGGGATCAAGCGCGAAGATGATCGCTGCTGATATTTCGCGCAGACCTGACAGAGCGAAAACTTTCCCGACTTTACAATATTACTATTCCGGACAGTATGGCAGAAGACGAGATCATTGGCTGTCTGGGCGATATTTTCCATGAAGCAGCAACAGAGCGTCATCCTGATGTGATACGTGTTGAATAGCAATCTGTCAGGCTCACCCTCCCTAATACAACCGTTTTACCATAAGTCCTTCAACTTCCGCTCATGTAACAAAGCTGCCCGAAGGTGCGGACAGACTGCTATGAGCGAGGAACAGACGTGTTCGGAACAGTATGAAACCCGCCAAGCACAGTGAGATAAAATAACTAAAGTAATCTTAAAAGCTTCGCAGGATTACCCGCATAAATCCCTTTAGCTTTTATAGGCTTTATGACCACGCTACCAGCACCAATAACTGCACCACTGCAAATTTCTGTTGTGAGAATTGTTGCTCCGCTCCCAACTGTGACGGCATTACCTAAACTAATATGAATCCAGTTCTCAGCAGATGAATCAGGGCCGCCACTTTTGAAAAGGTCATTAGCAAAGGTTACGCCATGTCCTATAAAGCAGTCATCACC
>NZ_JBFUHK010000202.1:0-1747 GCF_056402435.1 Rahnella sp. P4_A8
GAAATAGGGGCCACTGCCTTTTGCCAGTAATGCGCGATAGTTATGGAAAAAGTACAAAGCGAAATCGAACAACGAACCGGGAATAGCTTCACCCTGCCAGTTCACATGCTTTTCAGGTAAATGCAGGCCACGTACACGACAAATCAGAACGGCAGGATCAGGTTTGAGCTGATAAATTTTCCCGGATTCATTGGTGTAGCTGATACTCCCGTTCACCGCATCGCGTAAGTTAATCTGCCCTTCTATAACTTTCTGCCAGTCCGGTGCCAGAGAGTCCTCAAAATCCGCCATAAAGACTTTTACATTGGCGTTCAGCGCATTGATCACCATCTTGCGTTCGACAGGACCAGTGATTTCTACCCGGCGATCCAGTAAATCAGCCGGAATGCCCCGTACCTTCCAATCTGAATTTTTTATGGAATTCGTTTCCGAAATAAAATCAGGCAACACCCCCTGATCTATCTTCTGCTGTACGGCAATGCGATCGGCCAGTAATCGATTTCGCAGCGGGGTAAAACGGACAACCAGTTCGGATAAAAAATCCACGGCTTCTTCGGTCAGAATTTGCGCTTCGTTTTCACCAAAACGGCGCGTAAAACCAAGCTGACTGCGGGTAATTTGCTCAGACATCGTTTATCTCCTGATTTATCTGCTTAATCTGCCAGACCGCCTCACTGAACAGATGCTATTACGGTCGAAAACATACCCGAGATACGCTCATGATCCTGAGGTGGCTTTTCTCTGGTTATTTATTGCCCGATAGATTTAAGCGTAATCAGTAATTTCATAAAATCAAAAACGATTTCCATTTTATTTAAAAATTAAAAAAGTTCTGTTTTTAATCAATTAGATAGAATTAAATAAATTTTCCGTAAAATGGGAATGAATTTCGAATCTAAGAAAAATGTATGCAGAAGGAAGAAGATCAGAAAAAAGATCGCAGGGAGAAAAAGGGGAGAAAAACAGACGACCGATAAGATCGTCTGCTGGAAGCGGAAAGGGATTTACTCGAGTGTCGGATTCATCTGGCGCAGATCAAACGGCGTGATCTGATAAACATAGTAATTCAGCCAGTTAGTGAACAGCAGATGTCCATGGCTTCGCCAGGTCGCCTTCGGTGCCAGCTCGGCGTTATCCTGCGGGAAATAGTTGTAAGGCATTTCAGGTGATAACCCCGCCGCCACATCACGCAGATACTCTCCTGCCAACGTTCCCGCATCATATTCAGGGTGCCCGGTCACAAAAGCCATCCGCTTATCTTTTGTCGCAAAGAGATAGGCGCCGGCTTCGTCGGATTCAGCAAAGATCTCCAGATCCGTGTGCTGGCGGAGCACATCAGCCGGAAAATCTGCATAACGGGAATGGGGTGCCAGGAAGCTTTCATCAAAGCCACGGGTCAGTAATGCCAGCGGTTGCAGCGTCTGATGAGGATACACACCCGAAAGCTTCGCTTCGCGGGTCATTTTAGGTAGTCCATAAAGCACATTCAGAGCAGCCTGAACCGCCCAGCAAACAAAAAGTGTGGATGTTACATGCTTTTTCGCCCAGTGGATCACGCGCTCAATTTCCGGCCAGTATGCTACATCACAAAAATCGACCAATCCTAAAGGCGCACCGGTAACGATCAGGCCATCATAGTTGTCATGCTGAATGTCTTCAAAGTCACAATAGAAATTATTCAGATGCTCTGCAGGGGTGTTTTTAGATTCACGACTGTCAATGCGCAGCAGCTGCACATCTATCTGCA
>NZ_JBFUHK010000203.1:0-1732 GCF_056402435.1 Rahnella sp. P4_A8
AGGATAGATATACTACTCGCCTTGTCAGGCTTGCTGATCTTGTGTCAACTGATTTGAGATTAGTCTAGTGAGCTTTAATTGCCAAGTTACAGGCACAAATTTTACATCTTCTGACAGCCCGAACTTATGAAGCAGGAGTTTCTAACGACAACGATCTGCTTAGCAGCTTTTGAGACAATGTAATCATTATATTTCCCTGCAGCAAATAAAAGGACAATCAAGAACCACCAACGATATTTCATTTGCACTCCATTGCTGAGTCATTGATACGGATGTTGTTTAGGCACAAAACCCGGCTCGGTGGCCGGGTTGGGTTATTAATGAACAGGCATGTTTCTTCCTGCCGCGTTAATCATGTGTTCAAAATAAATAGACATGTCGCTGGCAGATAATAAGTTGTACATGTTATCAGCATAACCATTTACCAAATTTATCTGTTGCGCATATGTGCGTTCCTGAGAAGGTTCTGCCGCGTAGACCAAAAATGTTTTCACGCCTTCATTCCACACCGATTTTGCCGCATTCATGGTGATCGCCTTGACTGCTGTATCACCGAGCTTTTGTTTAAAGTTTGAGCTTCTAAAATCCAGGGTTTCAGTTAGGTGATATATTCCATTCTTGAGTAGTAACTCCGCATACAGCCCATCAGATTCAGACAAGGGATAGCCTTGCACCACTTTGTGATTGTGGATCTCATTGACATTCTTGCCCATGATTCCAAAGCGTTCAAATTCATCTTTCAGCTCAGTAATAATCCTCTTCTGAGTTACAGGAATCCTTTTTCCGGCTTTTATTGGCGAAATGTACAACTTATTGATTTTTATAATTTCCGAGTCATATTCTGCGGGACTTTCAGCTGAAAACGTACCTATAGTCGACAGAGTTATACTACCCTGGAAAAATGCAGCAGCCTGTTCAAGGGTTAGGCAATCAGTAAGCATTTTTTCAAGCTGATCCTTAAGATTACCCAGTTGCTCCATTGAATAATCATTGGTCACAGCTTTAATTTTGCTAAAAGAATCAAGCACCCGCACATCTGCTACACCTTGGGGTGAGATAACGACAAACCCAACGTTGATAGATTCAGCCCTAACCGGGTTAGGTGTTATCCTGATAATGCTGTATTTGTACACTGTCATTTTAACACCTCCGATTTTACAGAATTTATCCGTTCATTTTTACCAGAGCTTACCCACCAAGAGGTCAATGCTTCACGGTGTAGTGGATTTATCCAACTTCCCGGCATTTCAGTAAAAATCCTATTTATATCATCAACATTAACTTTACTTATGTTGTCTAGGATTTTTATTGCGGAATCCCTGCATGTTTTGTCATTGTACGTCAAACTCTTCACGGAATTCCAATAGTTAGTTGTGTTAAAACCAGCAGGTATAAGGTTGTCTCCAACCTTGTTTGGCCAGCCCATAACCATTGCCGCCAAACTGAAGTCAAACGCTTGGACTGTCACATCTCCATCTCGATTTTTGGTATAGAGATAATTACCCAGATGTCGGTCAATATTAAAGACAAACTGATCAAAAGCGTAAATAGCCCAAACCTGCTTTCTAAGTATGGGGGATGGACCCATCAGTGATGCTGCAAAATTGATCTCATCTTGAGGCTTTGACGAGGCGGCAAGGTCGTATCGCGAACCAAAAAAGTGCTGGTTGGATGTGGCATCATAGATAACTCTACATATTGGTGTAGGGAGTCCACACATCTCACCTAATCT
>NZ_JBFUHK010000204.1:0-1716 GCF_056402435.1 Rahnella sp. P4_A8
GATAAGGGATTGCTCGAGGATTCAGATGAATCTATGTCACAACTGATATCTCGCTGCTCCAATGGAATTAGAGAGAGAATTCTAAAAGGATTGCGAGTAGGTGTATATAGTGTTTCATTCTCGAAAAATGCCTTAGAGCCAATGATGTGGGCGCATTATGCTGCTGGTTTTAAAGGTTGTGTTGTCATCTACAATGCACCAGATAATATTATTCCTCTTAAGCGCAACATCTATTCTGACGAATATATTAATTACCCTATTGACAGCGTGGAATACAGGGACCATGAAAAACACATACCGATTCTTAAAAGTGTTTTGCAAGATGACCTTGCGATTCGGGAAACTCTTTTGGCGAAAAATACATTCTGGCATTACGAGGTAGAGAAGAGGGTATTTCTCACAAAAAGATATATAACACAGAGTTTAGGAGGGTTAAATTTCGCATTGTCCAATGATAATTCTGATCGCATATTTCATCATGATCCATCGTTGATAGCTGGCATTATTTTTGGCCCCGGCTTTGATAGAAATAAAAAGGAGTCACTAGAACTTCTCCTTCGTGATAACAGAAGGCATAAGCCTTGCAGTCAATTTTATTTGTTTGATACTAAACTCACAAGTGCAGGTACTATAAAAATTGTTCGAGGTAAGGAAATTGAATCCAGTTTCAAGACTGGTAATTCAGGTGAAATATCAATCAAAAAATTACCAGGTATATTGAATCAATTAGGCATTACTAAAACTTGACGAATCTTTCGGTTATGAATTGCCATAGCTACAGTAGTCATCTTTTAAGTAGGTAAGTAATCAATTTCCGCTCCTCGCTCAAAGCTGCCCTCTATACCGCTAAGCAGCTAAGGGCCAGAAGCGGACATTACGAACATTGGCGCAAGAGTATAGATAGTGCTTACAGTGGCTCAATATGATTGAGCCAGACAGTCAGGGATTACGCCTTAGCTACAGCTAACTGAGCACGGGCTTTCTACCGGTCTTTATCAGTCATTGATGGTGGCAAGTGCCAGATCGTTTAAACGGGAGACGCGTTCTAGGTGCGGCAACCCCGTGAAGAATCCGGATGAAAGGAAGATAAACGTCAGGTCACGCTCAGGGTCGATCAGGAAAGACGTTGATCCCCCGCCAACCGCCGCAAACGCTTTAGATGAGGCGGTATGGCCTGCGGGAGTAAATATATGGCTTTCACCGCGCGCATATCCGCCCAGCAACGAGAAATTCGCCGGGAAAGGTGCCATGCCGCGGGCCTCCGTTTCAAACAGCCAGCCGTCATTGGTGAGCTCGCCGGTGTGGTTGCGATTTGCGTAGTCGTACAGCGCCGGAGAAAGGTAACGAATATCACCCGTTGTTCCGCGCCCGCGGTACATCTCGGTAAATCTGAATACGTCATCAATGGTTGAAAATGCGTTGCCTGCCGGGAACTCAGCTGTCCCGGTGAAGAAATTGTTGCAGGCATTAAGCAGTACCGGTGTCATTGGCGTGCTGTTTTTCTCCGTTGCCGATGCGGGTACACGGCGGGTATCAGCCCTATCAATGCCAAAGCTGCTGTCATTCATCCCCAGCGGAATGAATAAATCTTCAGTGGCAATCTGAGAAAAAGAGCGGCCCCGGGTTAATGCCGGTCACTTAAGGTGACCGGCATTGTTTTTTAAGGGATATTTCGACCTTTTTTCTCTCACTTCCCTGGCATATTCACGCTCACGT
>NZ_JBFUHK010000205.1:0-1695 GCF_056402435.1 Rahnella sp. P4_A8
CGTTCAACAAACACCACAAAGAAAGTCACTGCAAACACTAAAACTGCAACCAACAGCAACAGGAGGAAGTGCAGGTCGCCTTGCCGAGCTTGTTCGATAGTATGGGCAATCGCTGGCGGGAGACCCGCTACGATACCTGCAAAGATTATGATGGAAATACCGTTACCGATACCTCGTTCAGTAATCTGCTCCCCCAGCCACATCAGGAACATTGTCCCGGTCACTAAGCTCACAACTGCAGTAAAGTAGAACGCAAAGCCTGGATTTAACACCAGACCCTGCATACCAGGCATGTTCGGCAGACCGGTTGCAATACCGATTGACTGAAACACTGCCAATACCAGCGTACCGTAACGGGTGTACTGGCTAATCTTACGACGGCCAGCCTCCCCTTCTTTCTTTATTTCAGCTAACGCTGGATGAACCACCGTTAACAGCTGGATAATGATCGATGCCGAAATATACGGCATGATCCCCAGAGCAAAGATTGAAGCACGGCTAAGGGCACCACCAGAGAACATATTAAACATTTCAATGATGGTACCTCTTTGCTGCTCGAGCAATTTGGCAAGTACAGTGGCATCAATACCAGGGATCGGAATAAAAGAGCCGATACGGAAAACAATCAGCGCACCGATAACAAACAAAAGTCTGCGCTTCAGTTCGCCTAGTCCACCCTTGGCACTTTGAAAATCTAATCCCGGTTGCTTAGCCATCTGCTACTTATTCCTCAATTTTACCGCCAGCAGCTTCGATAGCAACACGAGCGCCTTTGGTGACACGCAAACCACGCAGAGTTACCGCACGACCGACTTCGCCAGAAAGGATTACTTTCGCGAACTCGATCTGGATACCAACCACGTTAGCGGCTTTCAGCGCGTTCAGGTCGATCACGTCGCCTTCCACCAGAGCCAGTTCAGACAGACGAACTTCTGCCGTGATCATAGCTTTGCGGGAGGTGAAGCCGAATTTCGGCAAACGACGATATAAAGGCATCTGACCACCTTCAAAACCACGACGTACGCCACCACCAGAACGTGAGTTCTGACCTTTGTGACCACGACCGCCGGTTTTACCCAGGCCAGAACCAATACCACGACCTACACGCCTTGGCGCTTGTTTGGCACCATCAGCCGGAGACAGAGTATTTAAACGCATCTCTTACTCCTCAACCTTAACCATGTAGGAAACCAGGTTGATCATACCGCGTACAGCAGGAGTATCCTCGCGCTCAACGGTGTGACCAATACGACGCAGACCCAGGCCCAGCAGAGTAGCTTTATGCTTCGGCAGACGGCCAATGGAACTGCGAGTTTGTGTAACTTTAATAGTCTTTGCCATGGTTAATTACCCCAGAATTTCTTCAACGGATTTACCACGCTTGGCAGCGACCATTTGTGGGGATTTCATATTTGCCAAAGCATCGATAGTTGCACGAACCACGTTGATCGGGTTGGTGGAACCATAAGCTTTAGCCAATACGTTATGAACCCCTGCAACTTCCAGGACGGCGCGCATTGCACCACCGGCGATAATACCGGTACCTTCGGAAGCCGGCTGCATGAACACACGGGAACCCGTATGAGCACCTTTAACAGGATGCTGCAGGGTGCCGCTATTCAGCGCGACATTCATCATGTTGCGACGGGCTTTTTCCATCGCTTTCTGGATCGCTGCCGGAACTTCGCGTGCTTT
>NZ_JBFUHK010000206.1:0-1687 GCF_056402435.1 Rahnella sp. P4_A8
GCAATAGGTAGCGCACTTGGAGTCTCCCCCTACAGCAATCCAATTAGGATTAGCGAAGAACTTCTGAAACTAAATGTATATCCAAAAGTTACACATGATACGATTGTTAACACTCATAATTTTTCTTTTGATGCTCTGTCACCTGAAAACAATAATAATAAGTTGATAAATAGAGTACTTAATAATGCCAGAGTGACTGATAGAAACCTCCGTAACATTAGAGAAATGATTCGGCAAAAATCTCAATAGAATTAAAATGTATAACTTGACATAAAGATACATTGACCACTGTTTTTATATACAGTTAAAATATATCCCTTGATGAAGGGGGATAAAATGGCAGTACGCAAACTTACATCCGGTCAATGGATTTGTGAATGCTACCCTACCGGTCGTTCTGGCCGTAGGGTGCGGAAACAGTTCGCAACCAAAGGGGAGGCTCTCGCATTTGAACGCCATACTATGGATGAAGCTGAGAATAAGCCCTGGCTCGGCGAGAAAACTGATCGCCGAACCCTGGAAGATATCGCCAAGCTTTGGTACAACCTACATGGTCAAGCCCTCACTGCAGGCTCAAAGACCTATAAGAAAATCTGCCTAATGGTTGAAGCTTTAGGTAACCCCCCCGCTACAACTTTTACCGCTAAAGACTTCGCCCACTATCGTGACAAGCGCCTAAACGGCGAAATCTACTTTTCTGATCGTTGGCGTCAAGGGGCTGACCCAACTACAGTAAATCTGGAACAAAGTCATTTGAGCGGAATGTTTAGCGAGCTAATTCGTTTGGGGGAATGGAAACAGCCTAATCCCCTGGAGACTCTCCGAAAATTTGCCACTACTGAAAAAGAAATGTCATGGCTCACACATGAACAAATAAACATATTGCTTGAGGCTTGTAGCCAAGGAAGACCAGATTTACCTCTGGTTGTTAAAATTTGTTTAAGCACAGGTTCGCGTTGGCGGGAGGCTGAGACATTAACGCGCTCTCAAATCACCCCACATAAAATCACTTTTGTAAGAACCAAAAGTAAGAAAAACAGAAGCGTCCCGATCAGCAAAGAGCTTTATGAAGAAATCATTGCGCAGCCTGGTAACCGATTTTTCAGTGAGTGCTACTTCCGTTTTATGGCTGCTATCGACTCAACAGATATCGTTTTACCGCGTGGTCAGTTAACACATGTTCTTCGCCATACCTTCGCTGCGCATTTTATGATGTCCGGTGGCAATATACTTGTTTTACAGAGAATCCTCGGCCACTCCGATATTCAGATGACTATGCGCTATGCTCACTTCGCCCCTGAACATCTTGAAACCGCCCTCCACTTCAACCCATTAGCCACGATGAAAACTGGCGACAAAGTGGCGACAAAGGAAGGCAATAGTCCTGATTAGTCACCCTTTGCCACATAAGCAACATCATGAAAAATATGTAATTTATTGATTTTAAAGACCCGGTGACATTACCGGGTTTTTTCTTGCCCGAAATTCATACCTTGTGCATAAGGCATATTGAGTACTTCATTTAGATCCGTTGCGAGACAAAGCAGCGGGAAGAAATGCAAGTGTAATGTCCCGCCAGCTAGGCAACTTCAATCTGATATAGCAATTCCACGAGCGATATCGCGCTAACATTATCCCAGCGAAGATAGCTATCCAACGAACTGGATCCTGAATCTCTTCCCAGTAC
>NZ_JBFUHK010000207.1:0-1678 GCF_056402435.1 Rahnella sp. P4_A8
GGTGCAGCTTCCAGAATATGGGTAGTTTTCCCGCCCGGCGCGCAACATAAGTCGAGGATCAATTCGCCATTCTGTGGATCCAGCAGATCAACACTGCCTTGTGCCGAAGCATCCTGAACGGTGACCCAGCCTTCTGTGAATCCCGGAAGAAGGTTTACCTGACATGGCGTGTTCAGCCGTAATGCATCGCGGTATTCCGGATGCGGAACTGCTTCGATGTGTACTTCGTTTAACAGGTGTAGGTACTCGTCGCGTGTGTGATGCTGCCTGTTGACGCGCAGCCACATCGGCGGCCTTTGATTATTGGCATCAACGATACTTTCCCAGTCAGTGGGGTAAGCTTTTTTCAGGCGGTTAAGAAGCCAGCTCGGGTGGAGATGGCGGCTGTCATTGTTGGCCATGCGTTGAAGCAATTCTTCCTGCTGCCGCTGAAACTGACGCAACACGCCGTTGATCAGACCTTTTAACTGAGGGCGTTTTAGCGCAACGGCACCGTCAACAGTTTCAGCCAGTACGGCGTGTGCCGGAATCCGGGTATGGATCAGCTGATACAGACCCACCATCAGTAAGTAATGCAATGTTCTTTGCTTACCAGTGAGAGGTTTTGCCATCAGTTGCTGCAAGCACCATTCCAACTGTGGGAGGACGCGAAGCGTACCAAAGCACAGCTCCTGAAGGAGTCCGCGATCTTTTTCTGAGACGTTTTTCTGCAGACCAGGAAGAACAGTGGACAGGGATAATCCTTTGTCCAAAACCTGGCTGATGGCTTGAGCGGCAATGCTACGGAGATTATAGGCTGTTTTCATAGTCAAAAAAGCTGACCGGAGCCAGCATTATCAAAGAGATAAGGCCCGACGAAATATCGGGCGTAGTCGTTATGGTCAGGCTAAACGCGTGCCTTCGATAAACCATTCGCGACGAGAGTTCAGCAAATCCTGTGCGGACATTGCTTTTTTACCTGAGGGTTGTAACTGGGTGATGTTCAGGATGCCATCGGATGTTGCAATCTGAATACCCTTTTTGTCGGCAGCAACAATAGTCCCGGGTGCAGCGCTGCTTTTTCCTGACAGACATTCAGCCTGCCAGACTTTCACAGGCTGATCATCAATCATAAAGAAGCTGACGGGCCATGGGTTAAATGCACGAATACAGCGTTCAAGTTGTTCGGCCGATAGATTCCAGTCTAAGCGGGCTTCTTCCTTGCTGAGTTTCTCAGCGTAGGTTACGTGCTCTTCGCTTTGAACTTCAGGTTTTGCTGAGCCGTTCGCCAACTGCTGTAATGTTTCAAGCATACCCTGTGGGCCCAGCTCAGCCAGCTTGTTGTAAAGCGATGCGCTGGTATCCTCGGGGAGAATGTCACATTCTACTTTGTGCAGCATATCGCCGGTATCAAGGCCGACATCCATCTGCATGATGGTGATACCTGTTTTTGTATCACCTGCCCAAAGAGATCGCTGAATCGGTGCTGCGCCACGCCAGCGTGGCAATAATGAGCCATGCACATTGATGCAGCCCAATTTCGGCATATCAAGCACGGCTTTTGGCAGGATCAAACCATAAGCAACGACTACCATAATGTCCGCCTCAAGCGCGGAAACCAGAGACTGATTCTCTTCCGGGCGCAAGGATTTAGGCTGGAAAACCGGGATGTCGTGGGTTTGAGCCAGAACTTTAACCG
>NZ_JBFUHK010000208.1:0-1675 GCF_056402435.1 Rahnella sp. P4_A8
GATCGGAATAACTCAACCGGCTGGGCGCACTCATGCGGGTAACCGGCACGCATGAAGATGACGCGATCCCCTGCTCTGTCGAAGCCCACGACGTGTACCACAACGCCCCGCCAATCCTTGTAGTGCCTGTCCAGCGTTTGGATTTCTTCAGACATGCAGTCACCTTCCGGCTTCTCACCCTGACGTAACCTACCCACCACCGGACGATCTGGTAGTTGCACGGTACCCAGTGGCCCGATACCATCACTTCATACGACAAAGCTTGTTTGTTGCCGCCAGTCGCTTTGCAGCGCATTTGCGGGACGCCAGCTTTTATGAGTAAACTGTTCATGCGTTAATTACTCCACACACGTTTTTAATGCGCCGACGCCTCGGGACTGCACTCCTGAGGCGTCAACCCTTTCATGCAAAGCCACCACTGACTTCACATATTCATCGCGCGCAGATAAGTGCTTCAAATGCAGCGCCATAATCTCGGCCTTCTCGTTCTGATCAATCACGCCGTCATCTGCAATAGACGTGTTGATTTGCTGATCCACCTTCCCGCTTTTTGCCGCCACCTTTACGCCCTTAATAAACAGATCAACGTGGTCCAGCTCATCGCGATTTGGGATTTCAACGAAAAAGCCACCGCGCCGCTGGGCGAAGTAATCCGCCAGGTGATTAGTGCCACTGATGTCTTCCATCGCTTCCAGCTCGGCAATTTCGAAGAACCGGCAGCCGTTCTTTTCGTAAAGATTGTTGTTGAACTGCGTTTCAGTCATGCCCAACGCGCCAGCCATAGCAGACCGACCGCCGGGATAGGCTTTGCACATCGTTTTAACTACTGATTTCAGATCTACCATGTTGTTTTCCCTTTGGTAGTTATGGCTATGCGCGAGCGGTGATAGTCTTTCCAGATGAAACAAAGTCTGGGTAGCGATGGGGATATAAAATTTGAAGCTCGTTAATCTGGTCTTGATAAAATTTGACCAACCTTTCAGCCACTTCTAGAGACGCCATTTGCTGGCCTCTTTCGATCCGGCTTAAATTAGCAGGGTCGATTTCAATCAGCTTCGCTACATGTGAAAGCGTGTGACCTTGCGATATACGCAAGATTCGTAATGGTGATTGCATAAAACCTCCTATAATTGCGCAACTCGCATATTAAAGGGTAGTTACGAATTGCGCAAGTCGCTTTGCATATGACGCAAAAACAACTTGTAATGGGCGCATGAACATAGGAAAACGTATAAGAGAACTTCGCTTAGCGAAGGGAATGAAAATTTCAGACCTGGCTGACGCTGTTGGAATTGATGGCGCGAACATCTCACGCCTGGAAACCGGTAAGCAAAAGTCATTTACTGAACAATCACTTAGTAAATTTGCTGAAGCTTTAGGCATTGGAGTTGCCGAGCTCTTTACTGCGGCTGAAAACAGTAATACTGTATATGAATACAGTAAAAATAATCCTGTTGTTCAGGAGGAAACAGCCGTGTTCAGAGTTGAGATACTTGATATAAGCGCTAGTGCGGGCGGTGGATTTATTCAGGGAAGTGATGTGATTGATGTGATCAGATCCATTGAGTATAACAACGAACGGGCTATAGCTATGTTCGGTAGCAGGCCTCCCGAAACAGTGAAAGTAATCAATGTGCGCGGCGATAGCATGGCTGACACTATTGAGCCGGGAGAC
>NZ_JBFUHK010000209.1:0-1672 GCF_056402435.1 Rahnella sp. P4_A8
CTCCTACCACATCGTCACAAAGGCGCATCCTGTCATAATGTTCGGGTGAGCCTAATCCGTACAAATGCGTCGCGCTGTCGACCTCTGTGAACCACAGGATAGATACGTCTGGACGATGGTGTGGCCATACTTCCTTCTGAAACAACTTGAGAGCTGTTTTCGGGCCGTCCACGGAGAGGCCTCCGGCTGGAATTTTTAGATTGCGATGCGCTCTCGCTGCGAAGTCATGAGGGAAGGAAGTCTGGGGGTGTTTTACATTGAACCCAATTTGTCCGTACTTGTCACCTTGCCAATTCAACGCCGACAGAGCTCCAGGGCCACTGGATGTTATGACTGCGAGTTTTTTCTCTGCGTCACGCAAGACTTTCGCAAGCGATGTAGCGGTGACCAACTGCCCTTTGAGCCGATTATCTGCAGCATACCAGTCGTGGGTAGTTTCAGTGAAAATCTGATTGGGGTCGGTGTCTCTGATGTAGAACTGATTACCGAAAATCCCGTTGGTTTCAGCGTGTGCTCCGGTGACGAGAGCAGTCAACGCGCCCCGTGTCTCGCTAGGGAAGACGGTCTTATGGTTCTTGCTCCAAGTGCCCTTTCGTCCCAATTCAGTCAGATTGGGCATCGTCCATTCGTTGACCATGTCCGGTCTTAAGCCATCGATGCCAAGAATAATGACTTTTTTCGCTTTACAGATCATGTTGTTTAGTCCCAATAGTACTTGGATAAATAACTTTGACGCCCGATTCATTGAAAACGGTGACGAAGTCTTTTGGCGGAGCGTAGTCTGTGACAATGATGCCWATTTCTGATAGGGGAACGGAAACGTAAGGGCCTGAAGCGCCGAACTTGCTGTGGTCAGCAACAAAGATACGCCTGCTACTCCTCTGACAAAGTAGGCGCTTGAGATGCTGGTAGTACTTCTCGGCCTCGACCAGCCCATGCACAGGGTTGATTCCGTAAGTACCCATAATGACGGTGTCGAACACGCACTCGGAAATGGCCTCAAGAACCTGCTGGCCGCCCAAAGCGCCATCAGCGTGGTTGTATTCGCCGCCGGTTAACACTACGCGATGCTTTGTCCCACCGTGGAGAGCCTCAGCAATTGCCGGCATATTAGTCATCACGGAAATTGGAGGACCGTCGTTAAGCGCTCTCGCAACTGAGAGCGTCGTGCTTCCATGCGTCAGGAATATCCATTCATCTTTCTCTATCAACCTCGCCGCCAATGCTCCTATCGACGCTTTCTCGAGACTGAGGTTATTCACCCGGATGTTGATAGAAGCTGAACGCCCAGCCGGCATGGCGCCACCGTRCACACGGTAGACGAGCCCTTCCTTTTCCAATGCTGCGATATCGCGACGTATGGTCTCCATCGACACTGAGTACTGCTCCGCTAGCCCGGCAATGCTGATACTTGATCCAGCATCAACCATTTCGGTTATTGCCTGCAGCCGGCTAGCAGCAGGTAATCTGCCCATTCGTTGGCTTCGAACTTCAGTCATCACGCGAGGTACTCCTTAGCCACAATGTTATGTTTGTTGAGATATAATGATATTTTGTGCACGCCATTGTGTCAATGACGCCCACCCGCGCCCCAAGAGATTCGACTAAAAATGACAGATTAAAGATATACTTATGATCAAGATAACACCCAAATATGAACTATTGATAGGGA
>NZ_JBFUHK010000210.1:0-1667 GCF_056402435.1 Rahnella sp. P4_A8
GCCTTAAACAGCTATGAGAATCGTGTCTACCAGTTTCTGGGAGAAGACAGAAAACGTTATGTAGTGAAGTTCTACCGGCCGGAGCGCTGGAGTGAAGAACAAATCCACGAAGAGCACCAGTTTTCTCGTGATATGGCTGATGCTGAAATCCCTGCTGTTGCCCCTCTTTCTATTAATAAAGATACACTTCATCACTACCAGGGTTATATGTTCACCGTGTTTCCAAGCGTCGGTGGCCGTCAGTATGAAATAGATAATCTCGATCAGCTGGAATGGGTGGGGCGATTCCTCGGGCGTATCCATCAGGTTGGCAGTGAAAGTCTCTTCACCGCACGCCCGACAATTGGCCTCGATGAATACCTTTCCCGAACACGTGATGTCCTGGCGCAGTGTCCTCTGATCCCCAAAAGCCTGCGAGAGCCTTTTTTAACTGCGACAGATAAACTGATCACGACGACCCGGGAATTCTGGCATACCGACTGGCAGCCTTTGCGCTTACATGGGGATTGCCATCCGGGGAATATTCTCTGGCGAGATGGCCCGCTGTTTGTGGATATGGATGATGCCCGTAATGGTCCGGCAATCCAGGATCTCTGGATGTTGTTACATGGCGACCAAAGTGAGCAAAGGCTTCAGTTAGATATCTTGCTGGAAGCTTATGGAGAGTTTGCTGATTTAGATACCAGTGAACTGTCTTTGATGGAGCCGCTGCGTGCTATGCGCATGGTTTATTATCTGGCCTGGGTCGCCCGTCGCTGGGACGATCCTGCATTTCCTAAGAGCTTCCCCTGGATGCAGGACGAAGATTTTTGGCGTGGTCAGATAGCGGCTTTCACTGAGCAAATTAAGAAATTACAGGCACCTCCTTTACGGCTGATGCCAATGTATTGAGTCACGATTAACGTTCAAGTTTAATTAAATGGAGATAGGCTTTATATGAAAAAGATATTCCTGGCACTGGTTGGTATGGTTATGGCCTTCAGTGTATCTGCAGCGCAATTTTCTGATGGCGCGCAATACGTTACTTTAGATAAAACCGTAGCTAATGAGCCACAGGTACTCGAGTTTTTCTCATTTTATTGCCCGCACTGCTACCAGTTTGAACAAGTCTGGCATGTCTCTGACAGCATCCGTAAGAACCTGCCAAAAGATGTGAAATACACTAAATACCACGTTGAGTTCCTGGGGCCGTTAGGTAAGCAACTAACTCAGGCATGGGCTGTGGCTATTGCTCTGGGTGTTGAAGAAAAAGTCAGCCCGCTGATGTTTGATGCTGTGCAGAAACAGCAGTCGGTACAAAATGCTGATGATATCCGTAAAGTCTTTATTCAGGCGGGTGTTAAGGGCGAAGATTATGATGCCGCACTTAACAGCTTCGTCGTGAAATCACTGGTTGTTCAGCAGGAAAAAGCCGCTGCTGATTTGGGTCTGCAAGGCGTCCCTTCTGTATTTGTGAATGGGAAATACATGGTTAAAAATGACGGACTTGATACCAGCTCAATGGATATGTATGTCAAACAATATTCTGATGTGATCAATTTCTTAGCGACCAAAAAATAAGAATTCCTGATCTCGGCGCCAGCTTTCGGGCTGGCGTTATATTTTCTGAAAAAAATAACAACCAAAATGAGTACCCTATGAAATATAAATAATTTATGCCCGGAATG
>NZ_JBFUHK010000211.1:0-1627 GCF_056402435.1 Rahnella sp. P4_A8
AGCACGGCTCGCGAAACGCGGACCCAGTTCATTAAACAGTTTTGCCACGATCTCGTTATCACGAGTACGGGCGAATGCCAGACGACGATTTGCAACATTGTCGGTCTTGGCAAGAGTAATCAGCGGCTCAACAACGCGACGCAGCTCTTTCGCTTTCGGCAGGGTCGTCTTGATGATCTCATGACGAACCAAAGAGCCGGCCATGTTACGGAACATAGCCTGTCGGTGGCTGCTGTTACGGTTCAGTTGACGACCACTCTTACGATGGCGCATGACCTTATCCTTCTCAGTAAAACCTTAACCTGTGATCCGGTTACTCGTCAGCAATACTTGCTGGTGGCCAGTTTTCCAGGCGCATGCCCAGAGACAAACCACGGGACGCAAGTACGTCTTTGATCTCAGTAAGAGATTTTTTACCCAGGTTAGGTGTTTTAAGTAACTCAACCTCGGTACGCTGTACCAGATCACCGATGTAGTGGATTGCTTCTGCTTTAAGGCAGTTAGCAGAGCGGACAGTCAATTCCAGATCGTCAACAGGGCGCAGCAGGATTGGATCGAATTCCGGCTTCTCTTCTTTGACTTCCGGTTGACGTACATCACGTAAATCAACGAAAGCTTCAAGTTGTTCAGCAAGAATGGTTGCCGCACGACGAATCGCCTCTTCAGGATCGATCGTACCGTTGGTTTCCATTTCGATAACCAGCTTGTCCAAATCAGTACGCTGTTCTACACGCGCTGCTTCAACATTGTAGGCAATTCGCTCTACAGGGCTGTAGCATGCGTCTACTAACAGACGACCAATTGGGCGCTCATCTTCTTCCGAATGAATTCGGGCAGACGCCGGCACATAACCACGACCGCGCTGAACTTTGATACGCATGCTAATTGCAGCGTTCTCATCGGTCAGGTGGCAGATGACATGTTGCGGCTTGACGATTTCGACATCACCATCATGGGTAATGTCGGCTGCAGTCACAGGGCCAATGCCAGACTTATTCAGGGTAAGAATAACTTCATCTTTCCCTTGAACTCTCACCGCCAGCCCTTTCAGGTTGAGCAGGATCTCCAGGATATCTTCCTGTACGCCTTCTTTGGTGCTGTACTCATGCAGTACACCATCAATCTCAACCTCGGTCACCGCGCAACCCGGCATGGATGAAAGCAGAATACGGCGCAGTGCGTTGCCTAAAGTATGGCCAAAGCCACGTTCTAAAGGCTCAAGGGTCACCTTGGCGTGCGTCGAACTGACTTGCTCGATATCTACCAGGCGCGGTTTTAGAAACTCTGTCACAGAACCCTGCATTGTGTCCTCTCTTTGGTACTAAGCTTTACTTGGAGTAAAGCTCGACGATCAGGTGTTCGTTAATGTCGGAAGACAGATCAGTACGTTCAGGCATACGCTTGAACACACCTTCCATCTTAGCAGCATCAACTTCAAGCCAAGTCGGCTTTTCACGCTGTTCAGCCAACTCCAAAGCGGCCTTCACGCGAGATTGCTTTTTAGCTTTCTCACGGATGCTGACAACGTCATTCGGAGATACCTGATAAGAAGCGATGTTAACAACGCGACCGTTTACCATAATAGCTTTGTGGCTAACTAACTGGCGGGATTCCGCACGAGTAGCGC
>NZ_JBFUHK010000212.1:0-1599 GCF_056402435.1 Rahnella sp. P4_A8
GCACCAACGATCGGTATTCTTTCGAATGGAACCGGTCCTGTTGGACTAACGAACTTTTTTATTAACTCATCCGATTTCCCTTCCGGTACTGCAAGTAAAACAAAAACTCTCACTCTCGTAAGGTACAACATTGCTGCGTACCCATCAGCATCCTCGGACCTTGTTCAGTTATGTTATTACTTGCCTTTTCAGGCTTCGCCAGCAAAATGCGTGACCGTAAATAGTGGTGCATCTTCAACAACGCCAGCATTTAATAGCTATGAATTGAAATCGGGTGTAGAGCTTCAAGTTCGGCATACTATTACGGGATCTGCAGGTACGCAGGCTCAGCCATCTCGTCAGGAAAGTGTCACTGTGGAATACAGTTATTAATTAAAAAGTAATTGTCAATTCTGAAAAACCAGGCTGGAGGGGAACTTAAAATGAATATTAATACATCAACAAGCACATATAAAAAGTTGCAAAATAACTCGGATGTTACCGTAAAATCGACTAACCTCCAGCCTTCTCAGACAAACCTCGTAAAGGATACAAGCTTACCGTCTTCAGGACAGTCGACTATCAGTGGCCAGGGATTAATGATGTCTCGGTTGTTTGGTAATGCCGATGCTAATCCAACAATCCAGACGACACTGACAAAAGACACCATGGCCATGCAATCTGTCAACTTTCTGACTAAAGATGACCGTAATATGTTGTCGGATCTATACGCTCAGGCGCAACAAGAAGGGACAGATCTTAGTTATGTAGATGATCTCGCGAATGATCTGGGTACTTATCGCATGTTCAATCACGTAATGGCTAATGCGAATAATGGTGGTACTTATGATAATACGGGCCACCTGCAGACATTTAGTTTTTCAGCGGATGATACTGCCACTGCGACCAGAATATTGAACAGTGGAAATATATCCAGCTCAGTCTTAGATCCAGGTTTTGTAAAATATGAACTTGACCCTGGTTATTCTTTTGCGCACCGTACAAATTTCGCTTATCTCGAATCGGTAATTAATAACACTGGAAGTAATGAAATATCTACTGAGCAGGGCCAGACGTCTAAATTCTCCACTTACGTAAGTCAAGGAAAGAATAATTTCGTCGTTAATACTGCCAGTGAAGTTACTCTGCATACTGAAGAGCCTGACGTCGTCAATGTGGATGGTGTGTTCTCAGTTACTGAAACAGGGATGAAGCACGGTTTTCAGTTAGTAGGTGGTAAAGTAGTGCAAAAGAATGCTGTATCGATGCCTGATATTCAGTCTCAGAGTGTTCCCTCATTACTTGATAATTTTACGAGTAATGAAAAAATAGAAAAAAGTGGTCATGACAGGCCAGCGACATTATTTGATTATCATTTTTCGAAAGATGAAGATAAAAAATTCAAAAATATTGATGCCTGATGAATTTCCCTGATCAGCAGTCTCAACATGTAATTTGTTTGTTAGGAATAACACGCTCTTACCCGGCAGGCACTACGTTGCATACCATATTAAATAATGTCTCGTTATCAGTCCCCGCCGGGCAAAGTTGCGCAATTGTTGGAACCTCCGGGTCTGGGAAAAGCACGCTTCTAAATATTATTGGGCTTTTGGATAAGCC
>NZ_JBFUHK010000213.1:0-1597 GCF_056402435.1 Rahnella sp. P4_A8
GTCGTAATCCCATCAGCTTATCAATATCCTGGTCAAAAGCAGTAACCATAATAACGGGCACGTTACTTTCTTTTCTTAACGACGATAGAAAATTCCAGCCGGTGATATCGGGTAATTGTATATCCAGCAAGATAAGGTCTGGTTTTTTCAATCTGAACAATGCCATAGCGGTGGTGCCGTCCTTTGCATGTATTGCCTCCATTGCTGATTTTCTTATGTAACTAACTAATATATCAGCTATTTCTGGTTCGTCTTCAACCACCATTATCAGGTTATGACCGTTCATGCTCTTCTTCCATTTTGATTTAAGCTAATGCTGCCTTACTTTATAGTGCTCGTGATAAAAACTCCAGAGCGGTTTTAAGTCAAAGCGAAGTCATCACTAAATGTCATTATTTTATTTTCCTCCATACTCCCTCCATAAAGAAGTCATCAAAAAAACATAAGCAACCTATACTATTAATTCCTTAAGAGAGTTAAGAAGCAATATCACACCTTGAAAGGAAGAATGGGATTGGTTATGGAGTGGCTGGTGTTGAATGTGCAGATTTTACAACAAAGTCATCAGGCACTTATTCTTGAGTCAGGGAAAATCAGGGTCATCGCTCATGTTAATACCCAGTTCGACGTAAAACCTCAAGATATAATCTCCCCGGTTAAAGATGCTTTTTATACTATTAATCATCATATAGAAAAAAGAATACTTTTTTTTGAGCGCGTGTGAATTTACTCCTGAATGCTGGGTTCGCCTTACTGTGCCCGCGAAATAATTACACCTGTTTTACTTTTAGAAAAATATAAATATCCGTCATGAATACACTTAAAAATATTGTTGAACACAGTGCACTGGCAACTCTCAAATCTCTGGGCCGCCGCCATTACAGAAAATTGTTTATCACGCTGCTATTGGTTATTGCAGAAAACGTAGCATGGCTACTTTATCCGCTGCTGGCGAGCTTTGCCATTAACGCCATACTGGCCGGCAAGGCAATGCATGCGGTGCTATATGCAGCCATGGTTCTATTCATGTGGGCTCTCGGGGCAGCTCGCCGCAGCGTGGATACGCGCACATTTGCCCGGATATATGCAGAGCTGGCGGTGCCGGTAATCATGGCGCAGCGCCGGGATAATGAACGCCCTACCACCGTGGCGGCGAGAGTCGCATTGTCGCGGGAGTTTGTTGATTTCTTTGAAATACATCTGCCGGTGTTGATCACGGCAATCTCTTCTATTACGGGAGCAACGTTAATGCTTCTGGTTATAGAGCCCAGAACCGGCATTGCCTGCCTGCTCATTCTTATTTTATTTGGAGTGTGTCTGCGCCGGTTTACACAGCGAAATGAAGTCCTTTTCGAACGTCTTAATAACCGTCTGGAAAAGGAGGTCAGTCTGATCAGCGGTGCTTCCTTCTCACCGCTGACCCGCCATTATCACGTGCTGGCCAGATTGCGGATCGCCTTGTCCGACAGGGAAGCGCTGGGATATCTGGCTATCGGTGCGGCGGCTACCCTGTTATTTGGCATGACTATCCTTACGATGACGCTTAGCGGTGGGCAGGATGCAGGGCATATCTACGCTGTAATGACCTACATGTGGA
>NZ_JBFUHK010000214.1:0-1592 GCF_056402435.1 Rahnella sp. P4_A8
AATACATGTTGGTCAGTCCAGGTGAACATGGGGCTATCGATGTCTTTTCTGCCGGGCCTGACAGTGAGCCCAACACCGCAGATGACATAAAGAACTGGGTTGAGAAGGATCACTAACCTTGTCCGCGGTCAAACAATCCGGCTTTACGCTGCTGGAAATACTGATGGTAATGGCCATTTTCGCCATTGCTGCAGGGGTTGTGGTCATGGTTTTACCGTCTGACAACTCACAAATCCAACGCGCTGAGCAAATGAAAACAGTGATGGAATATGCTGCTGAGCGCGCAGTGCTGGAAGGAAAACCGCTCGGGCTTTCCTTAACGGCCGGCGCTTATCAGTTTGTGGTTTTAGGTGGCACGCTAACGTTGATTCCACTAACACGTGAGCCTCAGTGGCAAGAAATTGAATCTTCCCGCATGCCTGTCAGCGGTGAATTTGCGGAAAATGAAACCCTTTCGCTCAGCCCTTTAGCCCTCAATAAATCTATCAACCGCCCACCACAGATTGTTTTTATGCCCGACGGAACACTTTCAGTCTTTGAACTCAGTTTTTCTTCCTCTGCATCTGAACCGGCCTGTTGCAGCATCATTTCTGAAGGACGACTGCCACTGATATTCAATGTCAGAAGGTCTGGAAAATAATGCGTATATCTTCAACGTGTAGTGTTAAAAATCAGCAAGGTATGACTCTGATTGAAGTAATCATTGCCCTCGGCATCTTCGCCACGGCGGCTCTGGCATTACTGAATAGCCTGAGTTCGCAAATGAGCGCAGTAGATCATTTTCGAACTTCTCTCTTTGCCAGCTGGGTTGCTGAAAATACGCTGATAGAAACACAGATCAAAGCGGAAAAAAAAGAAAAAAGACGAGTAACACTAGCCGGGCAGGAATGGTTTGTTGAACAGCAACATACCCTTGATAGAGAGAACAACATTAGCCAGAACCAGGTACGCGTTCTTCAGATTGAAGATGCCCATTCGCCGATCCTTTCGGTGAGCAACTGGACTCAGATAATGGCAGAGAAGCCATGAGCTGCCAGCAGCCAGCCAAACAACAAGGTTTCACGCTGATAGAAGTCATGATTGCGATGACGATATTTGCGCTTCTCAGCCTGCTGGCCTATCAGATCCTTTCCGCATCAGTTAAAAACAGTGAAATAGCACAAGAACACACGGCAAGACTGACCGGAATTCAGACTACATTTTCTTTGCTGGAACGGGATCTGATCCAGATATTGCCACGGCAAACCGATGTGGCAGGAGCTCTTTTATCAGCCTCTGAGACATCATTAAGTTTTACAACCATTGGCAGTTATTCTGCATCAGCCCCCTTGTCTGCCAGTGATCTTACACGGGTTACCTGGACATTTACCGATCACACACTGACGCGCAGCGCACAATCTCTTCCGTCCCAGCCACTGACTGATTCATCAGCGATAACGCCCTTTACCCTGCTGACAGGCGTAAGTTCTTTGCATTGGCGATTCTATTCCGGCGGCTGGACCAACAGCTGGAGCAAAACGGATTCTTTTCCAAAAGTCATCGAACTCATTGTCACGCTGGAAGATATGGGTGAAATACGCCGGTTATTCCTC
>NZ_JBFUHK010000215.1:0-1589 GCF_056402435.1 Rahnella sp. P4_A8
ATGAAGTTCATCACGTTAGGGGCTTTTTTTATTCTCATGCTGGCCGCATTTTTCAAATCTATTCTGCTGATTATTAACTGGCCAATGATTTTTGCTTTTATGTATATGGCCCCTAACCCTGCGCAGTGGATGAATTATGAAGGGTTTACATTACTACCTGCGCTCTGTGTCATTGTGACTTTAGTTCTTCTTATTATCAGGACAATAAAATATACCACACTCATTTTGGACTCCAGACTGATGTCATCGATTATGTGTGTCCTGATTTATTCTGCCGTAATGACGTTGGTTGGGTTCTACGCTATCCGTACCGATTATACTTTTGGAAGCGTGGGGGATGCCGTTTTCAGAAAACAATTGCTAATTATGCCACTGGTTATTTTCTCCATATTGCTTTATTTAAGAACCTACGCCTCAGGGACATCAGATGAAGAAAATTAAAGTTGTACACCTGTTAGGTCAATTGGATATCGGTGGGATTGAAAGCTGGCTTTTTGATTTTGTGATAGAAACCTCAGGAAGTATTCAACACACCTTTATCGTCGATAAGCCCCATAAAGGGTTTTACGAAGATGCTTTATTAGCTATGGATTGCAAAATAATACATATTCCTTCTTATAAAAAACAGCTGAAATACCTGGCTGCCTTATTCTCCGTTTTCAGGAATAACAAATATGACGTCTGTCATAGTCATGTCAGCTTCAATAATGGTTTCGTGGCGTACATCGCTAAAAGGTGTGGAATAGCACGGATTATTTCCCATGCTCATTCAGATCGAACGCTGTACTACCAAAATACTGGTCCGATAAAACGCATTGAAATTAGTTTCAAAATTCTCCTGGCTAAGCGTTATTCAACCTGTTGCGTCGCGGTAAGTGAAGATTCAGCGCGTTGCCACTATAAAACAGGGGCGCCTGTGGTCAATATTATTCCCTGTGGCAAAGATTTCCATCGTCTTGTGTCTACTGCTCCCACCAGCCTTAAACATGATCTGGGCATTGCTGAAAGCACGTTCGTATTGGGAACCGTCGGGCGAATGGAATCCGTCAAAAATCACAAATTCCTGCTTGAAATACTGTCGCAATACCGGGATCAAGATGTGTGTTTACTGATTGTAGGTGAAGGAAGTTTGCGAAAAGACTTGCACAAAAGGGCCGTGGAGCGGGGTCTCGCTGACAAAGTTATCCTGACCGGCGCAAGAAATGATGCATTGTTAATTTTACGCGATGTTATGGATGTGTTCCTGTTCCCGTCGCTGCACGAAGGTCTCGGGCTTGCGGCTATTGAAGCTCAGGCTGCCGGATTACCGGTCATCGCGTCCTTGCACGTTCCGCGGCTTATTGATGTGACTGAGCGTATTTCCCATCAGTCACTCAGCGATCTCTGCGCATGGACGTCAGAGATTGATGTATTGATGACTCAGTCAGCAACGAAAAAAATCAATACTGATGTAATAACAGGGCGCTTTTCAATCGGGCAGAATGCGGCAGAAATATTGAGGTTATATGCCTGAAAATATTAAAACTGGCCGTGCGTCTTTTCGTCGCTGGCGGGGAGTTATTCTTGTTTTATGTGCCATAACGTCTCTT
>NZ_JBFUHK010000216.1:0-1588 GCF_056402435.1 Rahnella sp. P4_A8
TAATAACCACAAATCAAACCATCACGGTGCGCTGTTGCAGGCGGGCGCTACGCCGGTTTATCTCGAAACAGCACGTAATCCGTTCGGTTTTATCGGCGGCATTGATGCGGCTTGTTTCGATGAAACTTATCTGCGAGCACAAATCAAAGAAGTGGCGCCACATCGCGCGACTGAAAAACGTCCGTTCCGCCTGGCGATTATCCAGCTTGGTACTTATGACGGTACCGTGTACAACGCGCGTCAGGTGGTCGATAAAATCGGTCATCTGTGTGATTACATCCTGTTTGATTCCGCGTGGGTCGGTTACGAGCAATTCATCCCGATGATGAAAGAATGCTCGCCGCTGCTGCTGGAGCTGAACGAAAATGACCCTGGCATTATCGTTACGCAGTCGGTACATAAGCAGCAGGCCGGATTCTCGCAGACCTCGCAGATCCACAAAAAAGACAATCACATCAAAGGCCAGAAGCGTCATTGCAGCCATAAAAAGCTCAACAATGCGTTTATGATGCATGCCTCGACCAGCCCGTTTTATCCGCTGTTTGCCGCGCTTGACGTCAATGCGCGCATTCATGCCGGTGGCAGCGGAAAACACATGTGGATGGAGTGCGTGAAGCTCGGCATCGAAACCCGCAAAATGCTGCTTGATCAGTGCTCGATGATTTTACCGTTCGTTCCTCCAACCGTCGGCGGCAAACGCTGGCAGGATCATGAAACCAATGAAATGGCCAACGATGTGCGTTTCTTTGATTTTGTGCCGGGTGAACGCTGGCACGCCTTCGACGGTTATGCCGAGAAACAGTATTTCGTTGATCCGTGCAAGCTGCTGCTGACTACGCCGGGCATTGATGCTTCCAGCGGTAAATACACGGAGTTCGGCATACCGGCGACCATTCTGGCGAACTATCTGCGCGAGAATGGCATCGTGCCGGAGAAATGTGACCTGAACTCGATTTTGTTCCTGCTTACCCCGGCGGAAACACCGGCCAAAATGCAGTTACTGGTGGAAGAGTTGGTGCGGTTTGAGCAATACATCGAAGAAGATGCGCCGCTCAGCGAAGTGCTGCCGACGGTGTATCGCAAAAACGAAGACCGCTACCGGAATTACACCATCCGCCAGCTGTGCCAGGAAATGCATAATCTCTACGTCAGCTTTGATGTGAAAGAGTTACAGAAAGAGATGTTCCGTGAGAGGAGTTTCCCGAAGGTAGTGATGAATGCGCAGGATGCGCATAACGAGTTTATCCGCGATAACATCGAGCTGGTGGCAATTGGTGATGCCGAAGGCCGTATCGCTGCGGAAGGCGCGCTGCCATATCCTCCTGGCGTGCTATGTGTCGTGCCGGGCGAACTGTGGGGCGGGGCGGTTCAGCGCTATTTTATGGCGCTGGAAGAAGGTATCAATCTGCTGCCGGGTTTCTCCCCAGAATTGCAGGGTGTGTATATTGAGAAAAAAACGGTCGGCTGGAAGCGCGTGATGGGGTATGTGGTTTCTGCGTAATTTGCTGTAAAAAATAAATTATCCGCTTGCTGGTTTTCAAATAATGGGGAGGCAATAACCTCTCCATTATTTATGATATTGATATGC
>NZ_JBFUHK010000217.1:0-1554 GCF_056402435.1 Rahnella sp. P4_A8
GTGGTGAGGTTCCACAACGCGCATACCGTAAACGGACAGACCGCTATCTTTGAAAGCGGTGCGCATTTTGCTCCAGATCCCGCAAAGGTATCGCTGCGCATCTTTCGGTGTATAGGCTTCTTTGTCCCACGCATGATTACGCTGAACGCGCTTTTTATCGTCTTTGCCAACAATGCGCGTCGGGTGATATTTGGACGGGGTAGTGATCGTCAAAAACATGCCGACATCGCCATTTGCCGCAGCATATTTTTCGGTACCGGCTATGGTGCTCATTAGTTCCATACGGCGGATCTCAGGATTGGAGATGCTCGCCATTACCTTATCGATCAGACTAATGCGCTCGCCGGTTTCGACGTTTTCAAGGTCGCAACTTTTCAGATAGTCGAGATTAGACAGGCGGCGTGCACGCACCTCACGAATCGCCTGCTTACTGGCATAGGGAGAGGCGTCGCGGTTTACCTTGCCGATAGCGATCAGTAAAGATTCACGCCAACGGGTGCGCTGACCTTTCAGCTGGCGTAACCACCAATCCGGATTAACCAGGCGCGACATTGCAGCGATAGCGGAAACGGCATCCAGCCTGTCTTTGCAATACCTTGTCCAGTACATCGGTGTGACATTGAAAGCCTGTGCCATACCGGCGATTTCGCTATACAGCTCACACTGGGTATCACTCTCAAAAAGAATCGAATTATCCCCGTTGTATTGAGCAAGCAACTGATCACAACGGTCTTCATAGATTTCTTTAAGTTGTCCGGCGATGGCCTGAGCGAACCGGCGCAGCGGTTTATCGCTCATACTCGGCAGGCTGTGATAGGTGTCTGCCTCAGACATGAATTTCATGGAGGCTTTAACATTCATCGCGTGAGCAGCATTGACCGCTTCGACGCGGGGAAGGATGCTGCGACCAAGGGTATAAACCAGATATTTATTAGCGGCATGAATGCCCTGCGTTTTCAGCAGATACGCATGGCGACCTGTGAAAATTTCCCGCAGGTCGTTAGAGAGGTTTTTTACTCTGATTAAAACAGCTTGCCCCTGATCGTATTCATCACGGGTAAGCGGTCTTTCCAGGCCAGAAACGGCCTGGCGTGGTTTGTTCCAGGGATATGCCCACACGTCAGGCACGATAATTTCAGGAGAAAAACGGTTCGTATGAGCAGGAGTTTTCATTTAAAACTCCAAACACATCTGGGGGGAACGCTTTGCTTCATAACGTTCGAAGTATTCCGCCAATGTCGGCGGGTGCACCATCTCGATGGTTTTCCGTAAGATTGCGCAGCGACCCGCGAGTACTTCTTCCTCATTACAGCCGATAGCGCGGAGCTGGGATGTCAGCTCAGGATATTTCACTTCGGTTTTTGGCACATTGCAGGCCAGATTTGTACTGTCAGCGGTAGTAAGCGGATAGTTGCCAAAGACACGACCATCTAACATGCGCAGACCGTGGACGTGAATGCGTGGATTTTCGTCCCGAATAGCAACGAATGCTTCATGCATCCTTACGTGCCAATGTTTCGTCCGAATAGCCGCATATTGACCGGATGAACCCAG
>NZ_JBFUHK010000218.1:0-1541 GCF_056402435.1 Rahnella sp. P4_A8
TGGTTTGATTTGTGGTTATTACGGTCGAACAGCACCAGATCGTCGCGGGTCAGCAGCGCGTTGGTGACGACTTTATTGGCCGCAGACGTGCCGTTGAGCACGAAATACGTTTTATCTGCGCTGAAGACTTTAGCCGCATACTTTTGGGCATCTTTCGCTGAACCTTCGTGGATCAGTAAATCGCCCAGTTTGACGTCCGCATTACACATGTCGGAGCGAAAAATATTCGGGCCATAGAAATCATAAAACTGGCGCCCTGCCGGATGACGACGGAAAAACTCGCCGCCCTGATGCCCCGGACAGGCGAAAGTGGCGTTCTCCATCTCGACATACTTTTTCAGCGTATCGAAAAACGGCGGGAATAAGGCTTCTTCATAAACCTGTGCGGCAGACTCAATCTGCGCGGCATAAAATGCCTGATTGGCGTCCGATAGCGTGATTACGCCTTTCAGCAACGGCAGAAACTCAGGTGAAACCTGCTCCGTCCCCTGCACCGCAACAAACGCGGGAATACCAAATCCCAGCGTTTCAATATCCGCCAGCCTGCCGTGGTTCAGGTCACCGACAGAAATAATGATGGCCGCAACGTCCGCGTAATCGGCGCGACGCAGGTCAACGACCAGACGTGCTGTCTGGAGATAAGGGGCGACGGAAGCGCTTGCTGCAAGTTTTAAGTGTTTCATTCAGGCTCTCAAACGGTTAAGTAAGAGGGTGTGCCAGGTGGCACGGCAATGAGCTGGCGCATACGTCATTAAAGGTATAGAGCGCAGAGTCCAGCCCGGCAAATGACGTTGGCTAAAGCGAGATATCGAGTGCAACAGAACAATGCCGGTATGGCAAAGTGGTGACAAATCGGGTTTCAGGCCAGGCCACGTCTGATAGACAACATTAAAATCAGAGAACTGTTCTGTTTTATTCTCTGTTTTTAATAATGCCTGACAGCGAGCAAACGGTAGCCTTACCGCATGAAAGAGACTACAAATGGAGGAAAACTGAAATCGTGGTGTTTACAGCACCCGGAGATCATCATCAGATTGTTTGTGCACTGACGAACAGTGCGATGTGATAAACCAGCCATGCCGCAACCCTCTTGAGCTGTCGCGTGAAAACGGGATCAGAGTTGTTTAATAAATCGGCGCAATAATGGCATCTTTTACCCCCCTGTTCAACCCTGAACATTGCGCGAATTTCTTACAGAATGCGACATGGATTACGCCCGGAATTTCCGCGCTTTTCGGGATTATTGCCGGGTACGAACGGGGTAAGCGGCCTGAACCCTAAGTTAAATCGTCAAATTGTCGTAAAAATCATCAGTCGGTTGACGAACCCCGCGGTTGTCACAAAAAGCCGTTGACGGCACATGCCCGATACGGTTTAATGCGCCCCGTTGCCCGGATAGCTCAGTCGGTAGAGCAAGGGATTGAAAATCCCTGTGTCCTTGGTTCGATTCCGAGTCCGGGCACCATATTTAAAGAAACCCGCCTATGGCGGGTTTTTTGCTTTCAGAGATACGGACTCTCCATCGAACTCCGTTCGATGAC
>NZ_JBFUHK010000219.1:0-1540 GCF_056402435.1 Rahnella sp. P4_A8
GTTATATACAACACAACATCCGGCTTATTTAGCATTGATTGAAAAAATCCAGGTTCTGAAAGATGAAAAGAAAAATCTGAATGAAAAAGTCAGCACCTTGCCTCTGACGCAACAGGAAGTCGTCAGATTGACGCGTGATGTCCAATCGGGTCAGCTCGTTTATATGCAGTTGTTGAATAAGCAGCAAGAACTTAAAATCAGCCAGGCAAGTACTATTGGCTCTGTCAGAATTATCGACAGTGCCGTCACAGGATTAAAACCGGTTAAGCCTGATAAAGTCCTGGTAATATTTATCTTTGCTTGCCTGGGATTGATTTCATCAGTTGGATTTATACTGGCACAGGTCTCATTACAGCAGGGTATCGACTCCGCAGAAATACTTGAAGATATCGGTCTTAATGTCGTTTCAAATGTGCCTCTGTCAGAGTGGAGGRATGATCACTATTCTCATTCTATGAGTGATACTCGGCCTGTTAGTTTGTTAGCACTTGAAAAAGCATCAGATATTGCGATAGAAGCTCTGAGGAATTTAAGAACCAGTTTGTATTTCTCGATGATGGAAGCTCGTTCAAATGTGTTGATGATCTCCGGTGCCACTCCGGAGGTAGGGAAAACATTCATCAGCTCCAACCTTGCAGTGGTGGTGAGTCAGGCTGACAAGCGGGTCTTATATATTGACTGTGATATGCGAAAAGGATATGCGCATCGGATCTTCGATGTTAAGAACGTCGGGTTAACCGATGCGATTACGGGTTCAATCACGTGTCAGGAAGCTGTTCAGAGTACTAAAATCCCCGGACTGGATATTATCACTCGCGGGAAGTGGTCAAAAAACCCTTCAGAGCTTTTGCTGCGTAAGCAGTATCACGATCTTATTCATTGGGCCTCAGACAATTATGATTTCGTCATACTTGATGCGCCACCAGTCCTTGCGGTAAGCGATGCCGTTATTATAGGTAGGTACGCAGGTATTTCTATGCTGGTCGCTAAATTTGAGCAGAGCACAGTGCGTGAAATAGAATCCGCAATCAGAGTATTTAACAGAAATAACATTGATATTAATGGAGTGATACTCAACGCAGTAGTTAATAAACCTTCTGGTTTTTATAACTATGGGAAAAAAGAAATTTATGAATATCATTCGCCTGAAACATGAGAGTTTACCACTGAGTTTTGATATTGCAGGGGTTAACAGAGATTCTTATTTTTGACAATCAAGACTGAATCACGATGCTTATCATGCCAGTTAGTGAAAAATAATGAGAAAGATATTCAGTGATAGTATTATGTATGTCGGCGGGGAACTGATTGTAAAAATCTTCCCCTTCCTTCTTCTCCCTGTTCTCTCACGTGCTTTAGGCCCTGAGCAGTATGGGAAAATATCCTTATTTAATGCCTATGTCGCGGTCTTCTTTGTCTTCATTGGACTAAACGCATCTGCCGCAATAATTAAGTACGAATATACGCAAGAAGATTACAACTCGGCAGACTATTTCTTCTCCTCTGTCATTATATCATCCGTTGCCTTTATCCTTTGCGT
>NZ_JBFUHK010000220.1:0-1526 GCF_056402435.1 Rahnella sp. P4_A8
CAGTGAAAGCGCCAGATAATCTGCATTTTGCCCTGCCAGATTAGGATAAATCGAATTAATGGCTTTACCCGTTGCGCCGTGACATGCCGAGCAGCTGGCTGATTTAGACTGCCCGTCAACCACATTTCCCACCGCCAGAGCAGGCAAATTGATCAGCATCGATGCCACTATCCCTGCCAGTGTTCTTCCCATTACTTGCATCACAACTCCCCGGGCAAATAACATCCGCCTCAAATAAACCGTTCTTTCCGTTTATTACGCAGCCGACCAGATGATCCGCCATTGCGCTTCATTATTTTCAGCCCGGGACTGGCGCGTAATAAACCAACCCGGGGCTGCCATCAATTGATCATTGTAATAAACCAAAGGGATACGACCTCGTTCCCATGGCGGCACACCTAACTCAGACCACAATTTTTTCGCCTGGCGCGCACGATCCCGCCCGACTTTTTCGATATATCCCTGCACCTGAAAACGCACAGTGATCTTTTCGCCAGCACGTGGCTGGCGGATCAAACAGTCAGCCCCCTGCGCGATGAGAACATGATCGGCAATCAGACAGCCCAGACCGTCAGGTAGCGTTAATTTTTCAGCCGGATCCCAGCAGAGGATTTGATCTTTAAGCGACCGGCGTTCTGGCAATACATACAAACGCCCACGGAAACGCCGGACTACCATTTTCCCCAGCACTAACTGCGCCTGGGCATCTTCGCGGCTCAAAGCTACCTCATCCCATATTCTCTGCAGTTGTTCACGCGAAGGCATTCTTGCGCCACGCGATGCCAGCCAGCGACGTAATAGCGCAGAGCGTCTGACGGCTGAAAACGCCTTCAGCCTCTCAACCGACAGACTGCCCTGCTCATCGGTCAATGAAGTGAGAGATTCACTGAGCAACTCATCCAGCAGCGTCTCCTGCTCTGCGCAAAGTGATGCGCTGCGGGCTGTGGCTTGCGCAAAGTGCGGCCAGCGCTGGTAAAGTGCGGGAAAAATATCCAGTCGCAGAAAATTGCGATCAAAGCGGGCATCCCGGTTACTGTCATCTTCAATCCAGCTGAGCTTTAACTGCTTCGCGTATGCTTCAAGCTGCTCACGGCTGAGCTCCAGAAAAGGCCTTAACAAGCGATAACCGTGTGTTGAACTGTCCCCGCTCATCGCCGAGAGACCGGCAGGTCCGCTTCCACGTTTAAGTGCCAGCATGAAAGTTTCGCATTGGTCATTCAGGTGTTGTGCTGTCAGTAACACTTCACCGGCAGTCAGACTTTCAGCAAATGCCTGATAACGTGCCGTTCGTGCCGCCGCTTCAATCCCACCTTCCTGTGCATCTACCTGCACTTTAGTGACGGAGAAAGGGATATCTCGCTGCTGACAAAACGTCTGGCAGTGTGCGACCCAGTCATCTGCAAACTGGCTTAGTCCATGATGGATATGCAATGCACGCAGTTCGATATCCGGCAACGCTTTGTCGCGTAACTCAGCCAGTCCGGCCAGCAGTACGGAAGAATCCAGTCCGCCGCTGAACGCAACGC
>NZ_JBFUHK010000221.1:0-1525 GCF_056402435.1 Rahnella sp. P4_A8
TTACAACACAGAGACAGAACTCTTCAATCTGGTGGCTCAGGAGAACCGCACACAGCGTTTGAGTTGCGTTCTGATTGATGAGTGCCAGTTTCTCACCAAAGCTCAGGTATCGCAGCTGACGGACGTTGTGGACGATCTGGATGTGCCTGTACTTTGCTATGGTCTGAGAACGGATTTTCGTGGAGAACTTTTTGAGGGCAGTGAATATCTGCTGGCCTGGGCGGATAAACTGGTTGAGCTTAAAACCATCTGCCATTGTGGTCGCAAAGCCAACCGCAACCTGAGACTGGATGAGAACGGTAACGCCTTACATGATGGCGCACAGGTCGTTATTGGCGGTGATGAAAGTTATGTTTCGGTCTGCCGTAAGCATTACAAAGAAGCGATGGCTGCGTTTGATGGCAGGGATGAAAGTAAGACTCTCTAAGTCATGAGCGCTGACTAAGTTCGATGAGCCAGAGTTGAATGATAAATCGCGAATTCGGACCATAAAAAAACCCGCCTTTCAGCGGGTTTTTTACTATGAGTATCTCAGCAGATTATTTTTTGCTGGTTTTCTTTTCAGCTTTTGGCGCAGGAGCAGCAACTTCTTCTGCTACGTCTTCACTGTATTCACGGCCGTAGTAAGTATCCATCAGAATCTGTTTCAATTCGGCGATCAGCGGGTAACGTGGGTTAGCACCGGTACACTGGTCATCAAACGCATCTTCAGACAGTTTGTCTACTTTAGCCAGGAAGTCAGCTTCCTGAACACCAGCTTCACGAATAGAGGTTGGGATACCCAGTTCCGCTTTGATTTCATCTAACCAGGTCAGCAGTTTCTGGATTTTCTGCGCAGTACGGTCACCAGGAGCGCCCAGACCTAAATGGTCTGCAATTTCTGCGTAACGACGACGCGCTTGCGGACGGTCATACTGACTGAAAGCCGTCTGTTTCGTTGGGTTATCGTTGGCGTTATAACGGATAACGTTTGAAATCAGCATGGCGTTAGCCAGACCGTGCGGAATGTGGAACTCTGAACCCAGTTTGTGGGCCATTGAGTGACAAACCCCAAGGAAGGCGTTAGCAAACGCGATACCCGCGATAGTCGCCGCATTGTGAACACGTTCACGGGCAACCGGGTTTTTAGCGCCATCTTTGTAGCTGGCTGGCAGGTTTTCTTTCAGCAGTTTCAGTGCCTGCAGAGCCTGACCGTCGGAGTATTCGTTCGCCAGTACAGAAACATAAGCTTCCAGTGCGTGAGTGACGGCATCCAGACCACCGAAGGCACACAGTGATTTCGGCATGTTCATGACAAGATTGGCGTCAACGATAGCCATGTCAGGTGTCAGAGCATAGTCAGCCAGTGGGTATTTCTGGCCAGTCGCATCGTCAGTAACAACGGCAAATGGTGTAACTTCTGAACCAGTACCGGAAGTGGTCGTGACGGCGATCATTTTCGCTTTTACGCCCATTTTCGGGAATTTGTAGATACGTTTACGGATATCCATAAAACGCAGCGCCAAATCTTCGAACTGAGTATTCG
>NZ_JBFUHK010000222.1:0-1521 GCF_056402435.1 Rahnella sp. P4_A8
CAAATAAAATGGCTTCAATCTTTCTGTCTCTAGCAAGATTCGTTCTCACTCAGAGCATCCCGCTTAACAAAATTCCATTTTTGAAGGCGATTTGAAAATTATCAGAAGCCTGATACAGGCGCCAATAAATTTTGCAAATTTGTTACGCAATTCTCTTTTACTGGTTACAAGCCCGATGAGCCATCCACAAGGAAACATTTGGAAACCTTGTTTAACTCATTGTTTATTGGCATTTTTACGATAATTTTTAGCGCAAAATTAACGTCACTGATTGCATAAGAACTCGCCTGACACAATCCGTTAACATTAAGATGTTTTCAAGGATAAACACCTGTTAACTGYGGTGTTAACACTAATAACATCTCGATACAGCATGCACAAGCCTTACAGAATGATGTGGATAAATTAGCGTCAAAACGGGCAGTAAAGATGCGTATTTAGCTAAAAATTCGCTAAGTTTATTAGAAGAAATGAAGACTTGGTTCGAAAAGAAGAATGAGACGTGGCTTTACGCCACATTTAGGTGCAAACGCGCTTAATTAAGTCATTAGCTGCACTATATTAATGCATCGCATTATAAGGAAAGGTAATAATTATCACGAAAACCCACCCGTGTTTCCGTGATAATTCAGTGACCAGCAGGTTAGAGCAGGCCAGGGAAAATAGCTTTAATCCCTGTCACAATAAATTCGATACCCAGAGACATCAGCAAAAGCCCCATGATACGCGTAATCACGTTAATCCCGGTTTGCCCCAGTAATCGCACCAGCAATGGTGCCGCTCTGAACAGTAACCAGCAACAAAATGCAAAGAAGATAATCGCAAGTGTCAGTCCCAGCAGATTCGGCCAACTGTGATAGCGTGAACTCCATACAATCGTTGAACTGATTGCGCCCGGTCCGGCCATCAGAGGTAGCGCAAGCGGAACCACCCCGACATTTTCACGTATCGCTGTTTCTGATTTTTCCTGCTTGTTCTGTTTGTCCTCGCCCAGTTTCCCGCTGATCATAGACATCGCAATGGTGACCACCAGGATCCCACCCGCAATTCGGAATGAATCAATCGATATACCAAACAGATGTAAAATGGCATCGCCCAGGAAAAGTGCAGTCGACAATATAATGGCAACCGACAGGTTTGCCGTCATATTGGTTTTATTACGCCCCGCTGCCGCCTGATAGCTTGTCATGCTGATGAAGACTGGCAAGATCCCCACAGGGTTGACCAGCGCAAACAGCCCGACGAAAAACTTGATATACCCTGAAAAATCTAATAAAGATTGGCTCACGCAGAACTCCGCATAACTATGCCAGTAGATGAAGGTTTTGATGGGCGCTAATGTACTGGAATCCCCGTAAAGGCGCCACGTCGTTTCATAGTTTTTATCACCAGATTTCCGAACAAAGGCAGTGAATACAACTTTTGTTAAAAAACAGATTTTTCATTGATAACTTTAGATACAAAACTGTATTATCCAAGGGAGAATTTGATAACCATTCTCAATATCAAGTTGCTGAAAGG
>NZ_JBFUHK010000223.1:0-1490 GCF_056402435.1 Rahnella sp. P4_A8
GGCGAAAGGCGTGCAGGTTATCGCCCTCGATTCCCCGCCGGATCCGATCAGTGCCGTCGATGCCCTCTTCGCCACCGATAACTATAAAGCTGGCGAATTGATTGGCCAGTATGCTCAGGCGGCCATGCCGCTGACGTTCGCGGGACAACCCCTCAAAATAGCGATGCTGGATTTATCGCCAGGACATCTGGTAGGGGCAAGAAGACACAACGGATTTATGAAAGGATTGGGGTTAACTGCGGCAGGTGCCGAATCCAGTGAACTGTCCGCCGCACCCGAAATTGTGTGTGCAGGCTATAGCGAAGGGGCTGAGAAACAAGGCTACGAGGTCATGACAAATTGCCTGAAAGCCCATCCGGACATTAATCTGGTTTACACCGTCAATGAACCGGCCGCAGCCGGAGCCTACAAAGCCTGGCAGGAAGCAGGTAAACAAAAGAATGCCATGATTCTCTCTGTTGATGGCGGGTGTGCGGGGGTAAATTACGTACGTGAAGGCAAGATTGCTGCCACGGCCCAGCAGTATCCTTTAACGATGGCGGCGATGGGTGTTGATGCTGCCGTTGCCTATGCCAGACACGGCAAAAAGGTTTCCGGGTATGTGGATACCGGCGTCACGCTTATCGCCGATAAACCTATGCCAGGTCTGGCAAGCAAAGATACTCAGGCAGGGCTGGATGCCTGTTTTGGCGCTAAATAAACAGCTTTCCTGAAGACAAAAAAAAGCCGGAGAATGTCAGCGCATTCTCCGGCTTTTTTCGTACATCGTCAGAAACAGCGACTGGCGTTAGCCGTACAGCTTCAGACGCGCCGCCTTTTTGGCGAAGGCCAGATCCGCCTGCACCATCTCAATCACCAGATCCTGTAATGAGGTTTCAGGTGCCCAGCCTAACTGACGCCGTGCTTTTGACGGATTAACCGAAACCTTGCTGACCTCCGACGGGCGCATATAACGCGGATCGACGGCGACAATCACATCTCCGACTTTCAGCGCTGCCGCGACCGGGCTGATAATCGCCGCAATCACGCCTTTTTCCTCCACGCCTTTGCCGACAAACCGCAGTTTGATCCCCAGTTCAAGGGCCGCAAAAGTCACGAACTGACGCACCGTAAACTGCACGCCCGTTGCAATGACGAAGTCCTCCGGTTTGTCCTGCTGCAGCATCAGCCACTGCATTTTGACGTAATCTCTGGCATGCCCCCAGTCACGTAAGGCATTCAGATTGCCCAGATAAAGGCACTTCTCCAGCCCCTGAGTAATGTTCGCCAGCCCGCGTGTGATTTTACGCGTGACAAAACTTTCGCTGCGCCGCGGCGACTCATGGTTAAACAGAATGCCGTTACAGGCATACATACCGAATGTTTCCCGGTAATTCACGGCTGTCCAGAAATCACTGACTCTGGCGACGGTCTCCGAAGGTGGAAGATTAAACGTCACCATTTCATTGATGGTCATCCCGTTAACCAGCCCGCACAACGCGGAAGATGAG
>NZ_JBFUHK010000224.1:0-1489 GCF_056402435.1 Rahnella sp. P4_A8
GGCCGCAACGGTCGATATTGGCGCGCCGGTTCCGGTAAATTGTGTTCCGCCAACCTGGTTGTTGCTCCACTGGATACCCAGATTAAGCCCGTTGCCATCCTGTACTTCGACAATAATGGCTTCGACTAACACCTGTGCACGGCGGATATCGAGCTTGGTGATGACCTGTTCGAGTGACTGCATCACATCCTGCTGTGCAGTAATGACGATGGAGTTTGTTTGTTCATCTGCAGTGATGCTCATCGGCTTGTTAGACGCGCCGGAAGGCTGAGCTGTTTTGCCTTCTTTCATCTCTTCTGTGATGCCAGTAAGTACGGGAACGATTTTTTCCGCTTTGGCATATTTCAGATAGAAAACACGCGTATTGCCCTGAGATGACTGGTCTTTATCAAGCTGACTAACCAGTTTTGCTGCGCGGCTGCGCACGCCTTCTGGCCCGCTGATGATTAGGGTGTTGGTTCTCTCATCCGCGACGATTTTGGCTTGTAATATGGACGATGATTGTCCTTTAGATTCCTCGCGAACCAGGTTGTTCATCATCTCAGCCATTTCCGGGGCAGAAGCATATTTTAGTTTAATGGTTTGCCTTTGCTGGTCACCCATCGCGTCAACGCGTTCGACAAGCTTAATAAGCCGGTTGACCACAGATGCCCGGCCCGTCAGAAGCAAAACATTGGAAGGTTCGTAATGAACAACATTCCCTACTCCGGTACTGTCATTCATCTGGCGAAGCAAAGGTGCCAACTCTCTGACCGGCACATTAAGAAGCGTTACGACGCGGGTGATAATTTCATCTCCCTTACCGGGGCTGTTTTTGTCTGCAATGGGCACGCCAGACATTTTCGCATTCGCTGAACGTACGACCTTCAGTAGCCCGTTATCCATGGGGATCACAGCAAAACCATAGACATCCAGCACGCTGAGAAAAAATTGATAGTATTGTTCTTCATTCAAAACATCATAACTTCTGACAGAAACAGTTCCCTGCACGGAGGGATCGATAAGGATAGTTTTATTCAGATTTTTACTTACCGTATCAATAAACTCTTTAATATCCGTGCCCTTAAAGCTCGCAGTAAACTCTTCCGCGTGTACAATCCCTGGAAGTGTGGCAAATAATATGCATGCCTTTACTAGGAGAGAGTTAATGAACTTCTTCATGACTTTCTGTATCCAACGATGTTTCGATAGTGGCTAGATTTATATAGATATTCTGAAGTTGATTTTCTCTCAGAACGGTAAGTTGTACATCCCTCAGGCTTGCCAGTTGTTCAATGTATTTATCTGCTGTTGCAGTGTCGTCGAGAGATTGCCCATTTATTTTGATGACGAACTCGCCTGGAATAAGTCCCGCTCTAAGATAAACATTGCTGCTCGTTTTGGGATTGAATCTATAACCTGTAAGTTTCTCATCTTTATATACGGGGTTGGCAACTAAATAATGCATTAAGTATTTTGCGTGTTCTTTGTTTGCCCTCTGTTTTTGTGG